>DASUGG010000247.1:0-2721 GCA_036274135.1 Geminicoccaceae bacterium | reverse complement strand
ATCAGCACCTCGTTGCGGCGCGGGGCCGCCAGCGAGATCGCGCCGACGGCGGTGACGAGGGCGAGCGGCGTCGCCATCGAGGCCAGCTCCCACCAGCGGCGGCGCCAGGCGAGCACGCCGAGGCCGGCCAGGGCGAGGACGACGATCAGGGTCTGGGCGGCGCGGCCGGCGGTGCTTTCCATCGCTTCGCCGATTCCCGCGCTCCACATCCGCCAGGTCTTGCGCGCCGTCATCGCCAGGTAGCCGAGAGGGTCTTCGCCGAAGTAGTGGGAGAAGTTCTGCTTGCCGATCTTGCCCAGGGCCGAGTCGCGCGGCAGGTCCGGGTAGCGCTCGGCGACGCGATCGAAGAGCGGGGTCGGGTCGACTTCCTCCAGGGCGTGGGAGTGCGGGTCGAGATCGCGGTCCAGGTAGCGCTTGGCGAGGATCGCCTTGACCCGCTGGTATTCGCCGTCGGCGGGGAGAAAGGTGCCGACGTAGAGCGCCTTGCCGCCGCCGGTGGAGATCGGCACCGTGCGGTCGAGCACGACCTGGTTGCGCACCGCCCAGGGGAGGATCGGCAGGAGCATGGCGGCGACGAGCAGGGCGGCGCCGGCAAGGCCCGGCTGCCAGCCACGCGCCCGTCCGACGCGGATCAGCGCCAGCATGGCGAAGGCGACGCCGACCAGCAGGTACTCGGGTCGGAACATCGCCGTAAGGCCGAAGAGCAGGCCCGGTGCGATCCATCGCGCGGGCGAGGCCTGCCGCGCGGCGGAGCCACTGAGTCCATCGGATGCCCAGAGGAAGGCCAGGACCGCGGCCGGCAAGGTCAACATCGCCGGCGGCTCGCTGTAGAGGGCGCCGACGGAGTGGATGAAGGGCGGGTAGACGGCGACGCCGAAGGCGGCCAGGAGCCCCGCCGGCCGGCAGGCGATGCGCCTGCCGAGCAGATAGACGACGACGATCGTCGCCAGGCCAAGCAGGAGCTCGACGATCCGCGCCGTTCCTTCTCGGGCGCCACCGGTGGCGTAGAAGCTGGCGGCGTAGAGCAGCGGCGCCCCCGGCGACCAGTCGCTGGGGTCCTGGAAGCTCGGTCCGCCGAAGCTGCCTTCGGCGTAGAGCGCCTTCGAGAGGGCGTAGTAGGCGTGCGCGTCGTCGCCGGGGCGCGGCAGCGGCTCGACCACCCTGTAGGCGCGCAGGCCGAAGCCGAGCAACAGGATCGCCGCAAGCAAGATCAGCGTTTTGCGCCCATGGCGGTCGGGCAATCCGCGCAGCCAGGCGCTCAGCGAGGTCATCGCGGCAGGCTATCCCGACCCGCGCATCCGATATTGACCCCTCTCTGATGTGGTCAATCTCGGATGCGCATCCGCAGTTGGTCAACGGCTGCGCTGGCGCCTGCGCCTGCGAGCGCTGCGATCAGCGGCATCAGCACCAGCACCCGCCGGGGCGAGGCGACCAGCAAGGCGCTGATCGCGGTGATCCCAAGCAGAATCACCGCGATCAGCAGCGCCTCCCAGCGCCGCTGCAGCGCCAGCACGATCAGGCCCGCCAACCCAAGGGCAAGCAGCGCCCAGTGAAACAGCTTCCAGCCCGGCTCCTGCATCACCTGGCGTTGCCCGCGCGTCCAGGCTCGCCAGACCTTGGTCGCGACGAATCCGGCGTACTCCAGCGGCTCTTCGCTGAGGTCGTCCCAGAGCTGTTCCTTGCCCATTTTCGAGAGGGCCTTGTCCGGTTCCGTCCCGGGATAGCGCTGCTCCGCCAGCCGCTCCAGGATCTGCTCCAGGCGCAGCCGCTCGACCGCGCGCGGGCCGAACAGCGCGGGGTGCCGCTCGACCACCTCGGCTCCCACCCGTTCCGGGTCGCCGTCCGAAGGCAGGTATGTCCCGGCGAAGAGGACCTGTCCGCCTCCCGTGGAGACCGGCACGAAGCGGTCCAGCTCAACCGCATTGCGCAGCGTCCAGGGAGCGACGATCAGCGCCGCGCCGAGCAGCAGGAACAGCGCTCGAACCAGCGTTCGAGACAGATCGCCGGTTCGGCCCCGCGCGAACACGACCAGGCTGACCAGCAAGGCGACTCCCAGGTACTCCGGCCGCACCAGCGTCAAGGCGCCGAAGAGCGCGCCCGGCAGGAGCCACCGGGGCCAGCCCTCGGAATCGTCTGCCCAGAGGGTCGCGAGGCCGGCGGCGGCGAGCAGCGTCGCCGCCAGCGGCTCGCCCATCAGCATGCCCTGGTACTCGAGCAGGGCGGGGTAGATCGCAATCGCCGCGGCGCCGATCAAACCGGCTCCCGGCCCGGATAGCCGGCGCCCGATCAGGTAGGTGAAGAGCACCGCGAGTGTTCCTATTAGGGCGAGGAGCAGCCGCGCCACCCGTTCGCGCGTGCCGCCGCCGAGCTCGTAGACGCCGGCGACGAGAAGCGGCAGGCCGGGGGAGTAGTTGCTCGCGGGTTGGGTCGCGCTCGGCCCGAGCGTGAAGCCCTCGCCCCGGTTCAGATTTGCGGCGATTTTCGCGTAGGCGGCGGCGTCGAAGACCGGGCTGCGCCCGTCCCAGGCCTCGCTCGTCCGCAGCCCCAGACCGAGGAGCAGGATCGCGATCAGCATCGCCAGACCCGCACGCCCGCCGTTCCGCTCGCTCATCGCCGGATCGTATGCGTGGTCAACAGGACGGCCTTCCTGGTCAGCATACGTTTCCGTTTCCGCTACGCTGCCGCGACCTATGCGCGTTCTCATTCTTGGGGGCGACGGCT
>DASUGG010000246.1:0-2172 GCA_036274135.1 Geminicoccaceae bacterium | reverse complement strand
GACATCGCCTTTCGCGTCCTCGACCGGCTCGCGCGCAAGGCGGGGCCGGCGGCGAAGATCACGGTCTGCGACATCAATCCCGCCATGCTCGCGGTCGGGCGCGACCGGGCGCTCGATCAGAACCGGATCGGGCCGATCGAGTGGCTGTGCGCCGATGCCGAGGCGCTGCCGCTCGCCGACCGCAGCGTCGATGCCTACACGATCGCTTTCGGCATCCGCAACGTCACCCGCATCGAGCGGGCGCTGGCCGAGGCGCGCCGCGTGCTGCGGCCGGGCGGCCGGTTCCTGTGCCTCGAGTTCTCCCGGCTGCAGCTTGCGAGCCTGCAGGGGCTGTACGACCGCTACTCCTTCACGGTGGTGCCGTGGCTCGGCGAGCAGGTGGCCGACGACCGGGCCGCCTATTGCTATCTGGTCGAGAGCATCCGGCGGTTTCCCGACCAGAACACCTTCGTGCACATGATCGAGCAGACCGGCCTCGCGCGCGTCCGCTACCGCAACCTGTCGGGCGGCATCGCCGCGCTGCACTCGGCCTGGCGACTCTAGCGGCATGCTGCGCACGATCCGCAACCTCTGGCGCCTGATCGGCATCGGGCGCTGCCTGGCGCGGCACAATGCCCTGTTCCCGCTGGAGTTGGCGCCGGTGCCGGAGATCGTGGTGCGCATCGCCCGCCGGATCGCCAACAAGGATGCGCCGGGCCGGCCGGGCGAGCGTCTGGCGCAGGCGCTGCAGGAGCTCGGCCCCAGCTTCATCAAGCTCGGCCAGAGCTTGGCGACCCGCGCCGATCTGCTCGGCCAGAACCTCGCCGAGGACCTTTCCCGCCTGCAGGATGCCCTGGAGCCCTTCGATCCGGCGATGGCGCGGCGGATGATCGAGCTCGAGCTCGGACGGCCACTCGAGGAGCTGTTCACGAGCTTCGACGACCGGCCGGTCGCGGCGGCCTCGATCGCGCAGGTCCACTTCGCCGTGACCAGCCAGGGCGAGCCGGTCGCGGTCAAGGTGCTGCGGCCCGACATCGAGCGGCTGATGGCGCGCGATCTCGACTTCTTCGCCTGGATCGCCGCCTGGGTCGAGCGACTGCAGCCGGCCAGCCGCCGGCTCAGGCCGGTCGCCGCGGTCGAGACGATCGCCGCCTCGACCCGGCTCGAGATGGACCTGCGGCTGGAGGCGGCGGCCGCCTCGGAGCTGGCGGAGAACTGCGCCGGCGACGCAGGCTTCCGCGTGCCGCGGGTCGACTGGGAGCGCACGGCGCGCCGGGTCCTCACGCTCGAGCGGGTCTCCGGCATCGCCTCGGATGAGCGCGACGCGCTGATCGCGGCCGGCTTCGATCCCGACCTGATCCTCGCCAGAGCCGCCGAGATGTTCTTCAAGCAGGTGTTCCGCGACGGCTTCTTTCACGCCGACATGCACCCCGGCAACGTCTTCATCGACGCCAAGGGCGATCTGGTGCCGGTCGACTTCGGCATCATGGGGCGGCTCGACCGGCCGACCCGGCGCTTTCTCGGCGAGATGCTGCTGGGCCTCCTGACCGCCGACTACCAGCGCGTCGCCGACGTCCATTTCACCGCCGGGTACGTGCCGGCGAACCAGGACAAGGCGGCGTTCATGCAGGCCTGCCGCTCGATCGCCGAGCCGATCCGCGGCCGGCCGCTCGCCGACATCTCGGTCGGCCGCCTGCTCGGCCAGCTGTTCGAGGTCACCGAGATCTTCGCGATGGAGACCCAGCCGCAGCTGCTCCTGTTGCAGAAGACCATGGTGGTCGCCGAGGGCGTGGGCCGCGCCCTCAATCCGTCGGTCAACATGTGGCAGCTGGCGCAGCCGCTGATCGAGGCCTGGATCGCCGACAATCTCGGACCGCAGGCACAGCTGCGGACCGTCGTCGAGGACGGCCTCGAGGCGGCGCGCCGCCTGCCGCACCTGGTCGAGCGCGTCGAGCACACGCTGGCGGCGGCGGCGGACGGCGGCATCAAGCTGCATCCGGCCTCGCTCGCCGCGCTGCAGGCGCACCGCCACGGCGGCCAGCTGCTGCCCTGGGTGCTGTGCGCCGTGCTCGCGGCCGCCCTGCTCGTCGTGATCCTCACCTGAAGCCGCGCGGGCGATCGGCGACCCGCCGCCACCCGACGCTTGGCAAGCGCGCGGCTAGAGATCATCATGGCGGCCTGCCCGGACTGCCG
>DASUGG010000245.1:0-2338 GCA_036274135.1 Geminicoccaceae bacterium | reverse complement strand
GTTCGCGCGCGGCTATCCGTACGACTTCCTCGGCCTGTTTCCGACCGACCGGCACCTGATCGGCCTCGATCGCGGCGACGCCCAGGACGCGCTGTTCCTGCTCGGCACCGACCAGCTCGGCCGCGATTTCTGGTCGCGCCTGATGCTCGCGACCCGCACCTCGCTGTGTATCGGCCTCGCCGGCGTCGCGATCTCCCTGGTCCTCGGCGTGCTGCTCGGCGGCGTGTCCGGCCTCTACGGCGGCTGGATCGACACCGCGATCCAGCGCGTGATCGAGATCCTGCGCTCGATTCCGACCATCCCGTTGTGGATGGGGCTAGCCGCCGCGCTGCCGTCGAGCTGGAGCGTGCTGCAGGTCTACCTCGCGATCACGGTGATCATCTCGCTGATCGGCTGGACCGAGCTCGCGCGCGTCGTGCGCGGCCGCTTCCTGTCGCTGCGCGAGGAGGACTTCGTCACCGCCGCCGAACTCGCCGGCGCCTCGCGCCTGCGCATCATCTTCCGCCACATGGTCCCCTCCTTCCTGTCGCACATCATCGCCGCCGTGAGCCTCGCTCTGCCGGCGATGATCATCAGCGAGACCACGCTCTCCTTCCTGGGCCTCGGCCTGCGGCCGCCGGCGATCAGCTGGGGCGTGCTGCTGCAGGACGCGCAGAACATCCAGGCGCTCGGAATCGCACCCTGGCTGCTGATCGCGGCCATCCCGGTGATCGTCGTGATCCTGGCCTTCAACTTCCTCGGCGACGGGCTGCGCGATGCGGCGGACCCGTACGGCTGACGCGCATGGCTGAGCCGATCCTGTCGGTGCGCGGCCTGTGCACCTGGTTCCACCAGGACGAGGGCGTCGTGCGCGCCGTCGACGGCGCCTCGTTCGACCTCGAGCCCGGCCGCACGCTCGGCATCGTCGGCGAGTCGGGCTGCGGCAAGAGCGTCACGGCGCGCTCGATCCTGCGCATCGTCGAGCGGCCGGGCCGGATCGAGGCCGGCGAGATCTGGCTGCAGCGCGCCGACGGCCGGCTGGTCGACCTCGCCAGACTGGACGGCCAGGGCCACGAGATGCGCGCGATCCGCGGCGGCGAGATCGGCTACGTGTTCCAGGAGCCGATGAGCTCGCTGTCCGCCTTCCACACCGTCGGCAACCAGCTGATCGAGGCGGTCCGCCTGCACGCCGACCTCTCCAAGAAGGCGGCGCGGGTGCGCGCCGTGGAGCTCTTGCGCCTGGTCGGCATTCCGCGCCCCGAGGAGCGCGTCGACAGCTACTCGTTCGAATTGTCGGGCGGCCTGCGCCAGCGCGTGATGATCGCGCTGGCCCTCGCGGCGGAGCCGCGCATCCTGATCGCCGACGAGCCGACCACCGCGCTGGACGTGACCACCCAGGCGCAGATCCTCGATCTGATCCGCCGGCTGCAGCAGGAGCGCGGCCTCGCCGTGATCCTGATCACCCACGACATGGGCGTGATCGCCGAGATGACCGACGACGTCGTGGTCATGTATCTCGGCCACGACGTCGAGCGCGGCCCGGTCGATGCGATCTTCCACGACCCCAAGCATCCCTATACGCGCTCGCTGCTGCGCTCGATCCCGAGCGTGCTGGCCAAGCCGCGCTCGCGCCTGCGCACGGTCGAGGGCTCGATCCCGCACCCCTACGCGAGGCCGCAGGGCTGCGCCTTCCACCCGCGCTGCTCGGAGGCCATGGCCGGGCTGTGCGATCGCGACATCCCGGCCGCGGTGGCGGTCGGCGCGCGCCGCGATGCCGCGTGCTTCCTGCACCACCAGGGCGTGAGCGGCGCCACCGCGCCGGTGCCCACCCTGCTGGAGCCGCCGGCGTGAGCGCCGGAGCGAGCATCCTCGAGGTCGAGAGCCTGCGCAAATGGTTCCCGATCCGGCGCGGCCTGCTGCGCGGGGTGGTCGGCCACGTGCGCGCGGTCGACGACGTGAGCTTCAGCATCCGGCGCGGCGAGACCCTGTCGCTGGTCGGCGAATCCGGCTGCGGCAAGACCACCACCTCGCGCTGCATCCTGCGCGCCCTGACGCCGACCTCGGGCGTCATCCGCGTCCGCACCTCGGCCGGCGCGCAGGTCGACGTCGCGGCCCTGCCCAAGCCCGAGCTGCGGCCGCTGCGCCGGCAGATGCAGATGATCTTCCAGGACCCGTTCAGCTCACTCAACCCGCGCATGACCATCACCGAGATCATCGCCGAGCCGCTGTACGTGAACGGGATGCGCGATCTGGAGGAGCGCCGCGCCAGGGTGCGCGAGCTGCTCGAGCTGGTGCAGCTGCCCGCCGCCTACATGAACCGCTTCCCGCACGCCTTCTCCGGCGGCCAGCGGCAGCGCAT
>DASUGG010000244.1:0-6077 GCA_036274135.1 Geminicoccaceae bacterium | reverse complement strand
CCCGGCCCTCTACCAGCGGCTCGGCGACAGCGACGTGACGCTCGCTTCGCGGCTCATGCAGTCGACGCTGGAGAAGGCGCCGGACAGCGCGACGCGGCGCTGGACCAACGAGCAGACCGGCAACAGCGGCGGGATCACGCCGCTGCGCACCTACGCCACCGAGGACGGCGCGTTCTGCCGCGACTACCGCGAGGAGCTGGCGGTCGGCGGCACCACCGGCCGCTTCTACCACACCGCCTGCCGCGACGAGGCCGCCGGCTGGGTCTGGCTGTGATCCGGCCGCCGGCGCGCTGACGTCCGGTCTTCGCCCGGCGCGCCGATCCACCTACTTCATCACCGTGCGCACCCGGCCCGGCCGCCGCCGCGCGGCCGCGCGCCATCACGGCTTGACGGCAGCGCCTTCCCGGCGACACTGGGCCGGCGAGCGCGGCGAGGGATGTCATGGACAAAAAGGCCAACTTCAACGCCTGGTATCTGATCATCGCGGTGCTGGCGCTGATGGTCATCCAGGGCCTGTGGCAGCAGGCGCAGCAGACCGAGTACCTGCCGTACAGCGAGTTCGAGACCTACCTCAAGGACGGCAAGGTCGACAATCTGACGATCACCGAGACCAGGATCGTCGGCGAGCTCAAGGAGGCCAAACAGGGCGGGCCGAGCTCCTTCGTCACCACCCGCGTCAGCCCCGAGTTCGCCCGGCAGCTGCAGCAGTACGGCGTCACGTTCCGCGGCGGCACCGATTCCAACTTCTTCTCCAGCCTGCTGTCCTGGGTGCTGCCGGCGGTGATCTTCTTCGGCATCTGGATCTTCCTTTTGCGCCGCATGGCGATGGGCGGCATGGGCGCCGGCGGCCTGATGTCGATCGGCAAGAGCAAGGCCAAGATCTATGTCGAAAAGGACACCAAGACCACGCTCGCCGACGTCGCCGGGGTCGACGAGGCCAAGGCCGAGGTCCAGGAGATCATCGATTTCCTGAAGAGCCCCAAGGAGTACGGCGTGCTCGGCGCACGCCTGCCGCGCGGCATCCTGCTGGTCGGGCCCCCCGGCACCGGCAAGACGCTGCTGGCGCGCGCGATCGCCGGCGAGGCGGGCGTCACTTTCCTGTCGATCAGCGGCTCCGAGTTCGTCGAGATGTTCGTGGGCGTCGGCGCCGCCCGCGTGCGCGACCTGTTCGAGCAGGCCCGCAAGATGGCGCCCTGCATCATCTTCATCGACGAGCTCGACGCGATGGGCCGGGCACGCGGCGTGGGGCCGATGGCGGGTGGTCACGACGAGAAGGAGCAGACCCTGAACCAGCTCCTGGTCGAGCTGGACGGCTTCGACCCGAGCGAGGGCATCATCCTGCTTGCCGCGACCAACCGGCCTGAGATCCTGGACCCGGCGCTCCTGCGCCCCGGCCGCTTCGATCGTCAGATCCTGGTGGACCGCCCGGACAAGCAGGGCCGCATCCAGATCCTCCGGGTGCATGTCAAGAAGATCAAGCTCGACCCGGAGGTCAAGCTCGAGCAGGTCGCCTCCTTGACGCCGGGCTTCACCGGCGCCGACCTCGCCAACCTGGTGAACGAGGCGGCCCTCCTGGCCACGCGCCGCCGCGCCAGCGCGGTGACCATCGTCGACTTCGGCAACGCCATCGAGCGGATCGTCGCCGGCCTCGAGAAGAAGAACCGCCTGCTCAATCCCAAGGAGCGCCGGACGGTCGCCTATCACGAGCTGGGCCACGCGCTGACCGCGCTCTCCCTGCCGGGCGCCGATCCGGTTCACAAGGTGTCGATCATTCCCCGCGGCGTGGGGGCGCTCGGCTATACGATCGCGCTGCCGACCGAAGATCGGTTCCTGATGACCGTCGAGGAGCTCGAGAACAAGATGGCCGTGCTGCTCGGCGGACGCGCGGCGGAGCAGCTGGTGTTCGGCGAGATCTCGACGGGTGCCGCCGACGATCTGGTCAAGGCCACCGACATCGCGCGCAGCATGATCACCCGCTACGGCATGGAGGAGAAGCTGGGGCAGGTGGCGCTGGAGACCCAGCGCGGCGTCTATCTCGGCGTGCCGAGCGAGGGCGGCGGGCGGCGCTTCTCGGAGGATACGGCGCGCGAGATCGACGTCGCGGTGCGCGAGCGGATCGACCGGACCTATCAGAAGGCGCTGGAGATCCTGCGCGGCCGGCGCCCCGAGCTGGACCGGCTGGCCAAGACCCTGCTCGAGAAAGAGACGCTGACGGCGGAGGAATTGCCGAAGCCGACGCCGCCGCCCGAGGCCAAGGCGGCCTGATGGGCCGACCGAGCGCCCGGTCCGGGAGACCAGGAACGGAAGGCAGCCGGCCGTATGGACGGCCGCGATGTGCGTGAGCATGAGCTGGAACACGGCCCGGGTCTGAGGCTGCCGAGCCTGACGCGACAGATCCCGTCGGCGCTCCGTCGGCGAAGGCTTCTGCGCGGCCTAGCCTGGCTGCTGTTGGGCCTTTTGGCCAGTGCCTGCGGCGGACCCGACGTCGAGCAGGTCGACGTCTGCGCCCGGCTGATCCCGGCGCTCGAGGACGGTGCCGTCGCGATCGAGCGGCAGAGCGCGGGCCACCGCGAGGTCACCCTGCACTATCGCGCGACCGATCCGCAGGGCCGCGAGAGCGCCCACTGGATCAGCTGCCGTTTCGCCGGCCATGGCCTGCAGCAGGACCGGCTGCGCCTGACCGCCGTCACCACCGACCGCGAGGGCGATCTGTCGCCGATCGAGGTGTTCATGCTGCGCCAGTACTGGCTCGGGCGCTACGAGGCGCAGGCCCGGGCGAGCACGGAAGGCGAGGCCGCGCCGCCGGCGCGCGGGCTGCTCTACTTCCTGCAGCTGTGCGTGCATGCCGCGACGCTCGGCTGCATCTATGGCCTGCTCGCGATCGGCTACACGCTGGTCTACGCCGTGATCGGCAGGATCAACCTGGCGTTCGGCGAGATCGCGATGGTCGGCGCCTACGCGACCTTTCTCGGCGTCGCGGTCCTGGCCGTGCTGGACGTGACGTCCCTGCCGCTCGCCCTGCTGCTGGTCCTGCTCGCCGCCGCGGCCTGCGGTGCGGTGCACGGTCTGGCGACCGAGCGCGTGGTGTTCCGGCCGCTGCGCGAGGCGCGCTCGCAGGCGCCGCTGATCGCGACGATCGGCCTCGCGATGCTGCTCCAGGAATATCTCCGCCTGACCCAGGGCGCCGGCGAGCGCTGGGTGCAGCCGGTGCTCGCGGAGCCGCACGCGCTGGCCCGCGGCGACGGCTTCGCGGTCGCCCTCAGCACCGCCCAGATCGCGATCCTGCTGCTCGTCGCCTGCCTCTACGCCGCGCTCTGGCTGCTGATGCGGCAGAGCCGCTTCGGGCGCGCGGCGCGGGCCTGCGCCGACGACATCGACATGGCCGCGCTGTGCGGCGTCGACGTCGATCGCACCATCGCCGCCACCTTCGTCCTGGGCGCGGCCTATGCCGGCATCGCCGGCTTCGTGATCCTGCTGCGCTACGGCGGGGTCGGCTTCTACGATGGCTTCCTCCTGGGCTTCAAGGCGTTGACCGCGGCGATCGTCGGCGGCATCGGCTCGGTGCCGGGCGCCATGCTGGGCGGCCTGCTGCTGGCGCTGTGGGAGACCCTTTGGGCCGGCTATCTGACGATCGCCTACAAGGACGTGGCGGTGTTCGGCTTGCTCGCGGCCGTGCTGATCTGGCGTCCCGCCGGCCTGCTCGGCAAGGCCGACGCAGTGCCTCCGCCCCGCCGCTGGTGAGGGCCGGCCGCATCGTTCGCGGGTTGTTTGACCTTCGGCAAGGGAGCAGGTCTATAAGGGTGCGCGCCGCCGGCAGTGGACGGCGGCGATGGAGGATGCTGGCAGGATGAGCCTGGCGGTCGCGATCGATCCGGCGCCGCCGGCGCCCCCGGTGACGGGCGTCGACGGCGCGCCGTTGCGCGCCGAGCTCGACGCGATCCTGGCCGACGGTAAGGCCGAGCGCGCTCTCCTGCTCAGGAGCCTGCGCGCCTGGCTCGACCGCCGCCAGACGGCGCTGCGCCGCCGCTTCGAGACCGACCACGACGCCGAGGCCGTCGTCTACGACCGCTGTCGGCTGATCGACGCCCTGGTCTGCGCCCTGCTCGACCACGGCATGACCCACGTCTTCCCGCTCGCCAATCCGACCGCCGGCGAGCGCCTCGCGGTGGTCGCGGTCGGCGGCTACGGCCGCGGCGAGATGGCGCCGCATTCCGACATCGACCTGCTGTTCCTCCATCCCTACAAGCGCACGCCGCACAGCGAGCAGATGATCGAGTACCTGCTCTACAAGCTGTGGGACCTGGGCCTCAAGGTCGGGCAGGCGACCCGCTCCATCGCGGAGTGCCTCCGCCTCGCCCGCACCGACATCGGCGTCTGCACCAGCCTGCTCGAGGCGCGCTTCCTGTGGGGCGACCGACCGACCTTCGACAGCCTGCGCCAGCGCTTCGAGAGCGAGGTGGTCGCCGGCATGGGCGCGGTGTTCGTCGAGGCCAAGCTCGCCGAGCGCGACGGCCGCCACCAGCGCACCGGCGACAGCCGCTACCTGCTCGAGCCCAACGTCAAGGAAGGCAAGGGCGGCCTGCGCGATCTGCAGACCCTGTTCTGGCTCGGCCGCTTCCTCTACCGCATCGAGGACCCGGCCGAGTTGGTCGAGCACGGCGTGCTGACCCGCGACGCGCTGCGCACGTTCACCCGGGCGCGCCGCTTTCTCTGGGCCGTGCGCTGCCATCTGCACTATCTGACCGGGCGCGCCGAGGAGCGCCTGACCTTCGATCTGCAGCCCGAGATCGCGCATCGCCTGGGCTATCGCGACCGCCGGACGGCGCGCGCCGTCGAGCGCCTGATGAAGCACTACTACTTGGTCGCCAAGGAGGTCGGGGCGCTCACCCGCATCTTCTGCGCTGCCCTAGAGGAGCAGCACCGCCGCCGGCCGCGCTTTCGCCTGGCGCGCCTCGGGCTGGGCCGGCGCCGGGTCGACGGCATGGTGATCCAGGCCGGCCGGATCGGCCCGCTCGCGCCCGACGCCTTCGAGCGCGAGCCGGTCGCGATGCTGCGCATGTTCCACCTGGCGCAGGAGCGCGACCTCGATATCCACCCCGAGGCGCTGCGCGCGGTCACCCAGAACCTCATGCGGGTCGGTCCCGAGCTGCGCGAGGACCCGGCGGCCAACGCGCTGTTCATGGCGATCCTGACCTCGCGCAAGCAGCCCGCCACCGCCCTTCGGCGGATGAACGAGGCCGGCCTGCTCGGCCGCTTCCTCCCCGAGTTCGGCCGCGTGGTCGCGCAGATGGAGCACAGCCTCTATCACGTCTACACGGTCGACGAGCACACGATCCGGGCGATCGGCGAACTGCACGACATCGAGGCCGGACGGCATGCCGACGAGCTGCCGCTGCTGACCAGCCTGATGCCCAAGCTGCTCTCGCGCACCGAGCTGTACGTCGCCCTGTTCTTCCACGATCTGGGCAAGGGCCGGGGCGGCGATCACGCCACGATCGGCGCCGCGATGGTCCGCCATGTCGGTCCGCGGCTCGGGCTCACCGACGAGCAGATCGAGACCACCGCTTGGCTGGTGCAGCATCACCTGCTGCTGTCGCAGATCGCGTTCAAGCGCGACATCGAGGACCCCAAGACGGTGAGCGACGTGGTCGAGGTGGTCCAGTCGCCCGAGCGCCTGCGGCTGCTGCTGGCGCTGACGGTGGCGGACATCCGCGCGGTCGGGCCGAACGTCTGGAACGGCTGGAAGGGCCAGCTGCTGCGCGAGCTCTATCACGAGACCGACGCGGCGCTGGTCGGCGGCGACGCGAGCGGCCGGCGCAGCGAGCGCATCGAGGCCGCCAAGGCGGCGCTGACCGAGGCCCTCGCCGACTGGCCCAAGGACGAGGTCGCGCGCTTCCTGGAGCGCCACGATCCGCGCTACTGGATCGGCTTCGACCTCGCGGCGCACCGCCGCCATGCCGAGCTCGTGCGCCGCGCCGAGGCGAGCGGCGAGCCGCTCACCATCGATTTCGTGGTCGACCGCTTCCACGCGCGCACCGAGATGGTGGTGTTCGCGCCCGACCATCCGGGCCTGTTCA
>DASUGG010000243.1:0-3106 GCA_036274135.1 Geminicoccaceae bacterium | reverse complement strand
ATCCGCAGGTTCTCGAGCGCCACCGCCGCGGCCACCGGATGGCCGGAATAGGTGAAGCCGTGCGTCCACTCGCGCCCCGCCTCGACCAGCGCGTCGCCGATCCGGGCGCCCACCATGACCGCGGCGATCGGCACATAGCCGGAGGACAGCCCCTTGGCGGCGGTGATGATGTCGGGCGTGAAGCCGAACCGCTCGCAGCCCCACCAGCGACCGGTCCGGCCGAAGCCGCAGATCACCTCATCCGCGATCAGCAGCAGATCGTACTGGCGGCAGATGCGCTCAATCTCCTGCCAGGAGCCGGGCGGCGGCACGATCACGCCGCCGGCGCCCTGCACCGGCTCGCCGATGAAGGCGGCGACGTTGTCCGGGCCGAGCTCGAGGATGCGCTCCTCCAGGCGGCGCGCCACCTCGAGACCATAGGCCTCCGGCGCGAGGCCGCCGCCGTGCGCGTACCAGTAGGGCGCCTCGACATGCTCGAAGCCGGGCAAAGGCAGGTCCGACTGCGGATGCATCGCCGCCAGCCCCGACAGGCTGGCGGTGGCGAGCGTCACGCCGTGATAGCTGTACGCCCGGCTGATCATGATCTTCTTGCTCGGCCGCCCCTGCAGGTTCCAGAAATAGCGCACGAGCTTGACCGCGGTGTCGTTCGCCTCGGAGCCGGAGTTGGCGAAGAAGACGCGCTGCAGGCCGGGGGTCAGCTGCGCGAGTCTGGCGGCGAGCTCGACGGCGGTGGGCGTCGCGCTCTGAAAGAACGTGTTGTAGTAAGGCAGGGTCGCCATTTGCCGCCGCGCCGCCTCGACCAGCTCGGCACGGCCGTAGCCGACATTGACGCACCACAGGCCGGCCATGCCATCGAGGAGCCGGTTGCCCTCGCTGTCCCAGATCCAGCAGCCCTCGCCGCGGGTGATGATCCGGCTCCCCGCCGCCGCCAGCTCGGCGTGGTCGGTAAATGGGTGGAGATGGTGGCGCGCGTCGAGCTCGCGCCAGCGAAGGGTGTCTGCCGCGGTCATGCCTCTCTCCTCCGCCCGCCGGCAGGCGCCGGCGGCCCAGCCTGCTGCCATAGACGGAGATCGCGGCCATCGCAAGCCGGGCGCGCCGCGCCCGCTCCCGCGCGGCAGCGCCGCTCAGCCGAAGACGGCGCGCGGCAGCCAGGTGGCCATGCCGGGAAAGAGCGCCAGGATCACCAGCATGAGCAGCTGCATCGCCACGAACGGCACGACGCCGCGATAGATCTGCAGCGTGGTCACCTGCGGCGGCGCCACGCCGCGCAGGTAGAACAGCGCGAAGCCGAAGGGCGGCGTCAGGAACGAGGTCTGCAGGTTCACCGCGATCATCACGCCGAGCCAGATCGGGTCGAGGCCGAGCTGCAGCAGCACCGGCCCGACGACCGGCACGACCACGAAGGTGATTTCGATGAACTCGAGGAAGAACCCCAGCACGAACATCAGCGCCATGACCACGATCATGGCGCCGAGCGCGCCGCCCGGCAGCCCGGTCAGGAAGTCGTGCACCATGTCGTCGCCGCCGAAGCCGCGAAAGACCAGGGAGAACATCTGCGCGCCGATCACGATCACGAAGACCATCGAGCTGATCCGTGTCGTGGCGCGCACGACCTCGATCAGGGTGCCGTCGCGATAGGTTCGCGCCAGCGCCGCCAGCAGGCCCCAGCCGAGCGCCAGGCAACAGATCCCGGCGAGGCCGATGCCGATCAGGTCGCCGGCCGGAATCGCCGAGCGCGCGATCCGCAGATCGAGGTTGGAGGTGAGCAGGATGAGTCCGACCAGGCCGGTGAACGCCGCCAGGATCGGTACCGGCCGATCCGGCCTGAAGCGCTGGCCGGCGAGCAGCGTCGCGCCGATCGAGCCGACCCCGGCGGCTTCGGTCGGCGTCGCGACGCCGGCCAGGATGGAGCCCAGCACCGCGACGATCAGCACGATCGGCGCGACCAGGGCGCGCAGCAGGCGCCGGAGCTTGCCGCCCGCCGGCGCCTCCTCGGGCGGCACGGGCGGCGAGGAGGCCGGCCGCACGAGCGCGACACCGATCTGATAGAGGATGTAGAGGCCGACCAGGGCGAGGCCCGGGATCATCGCGCCGGCGAACAGGTCGCCGACCGAGACCGGCTCGGGCGCCCAGTTGCCGAGCATCCGCTGCGCTTCCTGATGCGCGTTCGAGATCTGGTCGCCGAGCACCACGAGCACGATCGAGGGCGGGATGATCTGGCCGAGCGTGCCGGCGGCGCAGATCGAGCCGCAGGCCAGCGCCGGATCGTAGCCGCGCCGCAGCATGGTCGGCAGCGACAGGAGGCCCATGGTGACCACGGTCGCGCCGACGATGCCGGTCGAGGCGGCCAGCAGCGCGCCGACCACCGAGACCGAGATGCCGAGCCCGCCGCGCAGCTCGCCGAACAGCTGGCCCATGGCGTCGAGCAGCTCCTCGGCGACCTTGGAGCGCTCGAGCATCACCCCCATGAACACGAACAGCGGCACGGCGATCAGGACCTCGTTGGTCATCACGCCGTAGATCCGGTTCGGGAAGAAGCCGAAGAACGACGCGTCGAAGGCGCCGAGGCTCCAGCCGAGGCCGGCGAAGATCAGTGCCGTGCCGGCGAGTGTGAAGGCGACCGGGAAGCCCAGGAGGATCAGCCCGCACAGCCCCACGAACATCAGGAGGTCGAGGAACTCGGCGAGGGCGCTCACAGGCCGGGCTCGCCATCGTCGGGCGCCGCCGCGGCGGCGGCTTCGAAGCCGGCGAGGCGCAGCGTCGAATGGATGGCCACCGCCAGCCCTTGCAGCGCGACCAGCACGGCGAACACCAGAATGACGCTCTTGAGCAGATAGACGCCGCGGATCCCGAGCGTTCCCTCGGGCGACCCTTCATGCACCGCCCAGGCCTGCGCGACGTAGGGCCAGGCCGCCCAGCCGATCAGCGCGCAGGTCGGAAGCAGGAACACGGCGACGCCGACCAGGTCGATCAGCGCCTGTCGCCTCGGCGAGGCGGCGGCGTAGAAGATGTCGCAGCGGACATGACCGTTGTGCAGCAGCGTGTAGCCGCCCGCGACCATGAAGATGATCGCGTGCATGTAGACGATCGACTCCTGCATCTTGAC
>DASUGG010000242.1:0-12909 GCA_036274135.1 Geminicoccaceae bacterium | reverse complement strand
ACGCTCGGCGAGATCCGCCAGGCCGGCTTTACGCTGAGCATCGGCGAGCTCGACGCCGACGTGTTCTCGATGGCGGCGCCGGTGCGCGACTTCACCGGCGAGGTCGTCGCGGCCCTGTCGGTCGCCGGGCCGGTCAGCCGGCTGACCGCCGCCGAGCGGCGGCGCTTTCGCAAGCTGCTCCTGGACGCGGCGGAGCGACTGTCGGTGGCGCTCGGACTGGCGCCGAGGACCGCGATGACCGCCTGAGCCCACCGGAAAGCGCTGCAAGAGGGGTTGCGCGGCCGGCGTGAAACGGGGTTTCATAGCTCGAAACGTGCCGCCTGTGGGAGGAAAGCATGGCCGCCGCCACCAGCATGCTCGAGGTCGTCTCGACCGAGCTGCCCTGGGATCTCGTCCTGACCTACGCCCGGATGCCGCGCTGGAAGCCCGAGGACGTGGCCCGCGGCGCGCGCGAGATCGTCGCTCGGCTGGAGGCCCACAGGATACCGGTGACGGTGCACGAGCCCTCGCTCTATCTCAGCATTCCCTATACGGCCGAGGTCCGCAGCCTTGCCGGCACCTTCCGCGCCAAGCCGTCCGCCTACAGCGCCGACCGGCGCGACGGGCTCGAGGCCGATCTGGTCTACGTGCCCGCCAGGATCAGCAACAGCATCAGCAACCTGTTCGACAAGAACCAGGACACGGCGCTGTCGTCGGCGGAGCGCCTGCGCGGCAGGATCGTGATCTCGGAAGGCTTCTCCTTCCCGGGCAAGGTCCTCGAGTTCGAGCAGAAGGGAGCGCTCGGCGTGATCGCGGTGAACCCCGGCGCCAACGCGCATTGGGGCATCTGCACCTCGATCTGGGGCACGCCTGATCTCGACGATCTGCCGCGCAAGCCCGGCATTCCGGTCTGCGCCGTCAACAACCCCGACGGCAGGAAGCTGATCGAGGTCGCCGAAGCTGGCGGCCGGGCCACGATCCGCACCGAGATGGAGGAAGGCTGGTACAGGCAGCCGATCCCGGTGGTCGAAATCAGGGGGCGCGACGAGCCGGAGAAGTTCGTGCTGCTGCACGGCCACTACGACAGCTGGGACGTGGGCGTCGGCGACAACGCCACGGGCGACGCGACGCTGCTTGAGATCGCGCGCGTGCTGTGGGCGCATCGCGACCAGCTCCGTCGCTCGGTCAGGATCGCCTGGTGGCCCGGCCACTCGACCGGCCGCTATGCCGGCAGCACCTGGTTCGCCGACCGCTTCGCGCTCGATCTCGACGAGAACTGCGTCGCCCAGGTGAACTGCGACTCGCCCGGCTGCCGCTGGGCCAGCGTGTTCAAGGACGTCTCCTGGATGTCGGAGACCGAAGCCTATTGCCAGGATGTCATCCGAGAGGTCACGGGTCTGGATTCGCACGGCGAGCGGCCGCACCGCGCCGGCGACTACGCCTTCAACAATATCGGCCTCTCGAGCTTCTTCATGCTGAGCTCGACCATGCCGGACGAGCTGCGCGCCGAGAAGGGCTACTATGCGGTCGGCGGCTGCGGCGGCAACATCGCGTGGCATACCGAGGACGACCAGCTCGAGATCGCCGACCGCGACCATCTCCTGCGCGACATCAAGGTCTATCTCGCCGCCGTGGTCGGCGTCGCCAACGCGGACATCCTGCCGTTCGACTGGCGCACGACGATGGCCGAGTTCCGGCAGACGCTGGAAGGCTATCGCAAGGCCGCCGGCGCGCGCTTCGACTTCGCGCCTAGCGAGGCCGCGATCAGCGATCTCGACCGGGCGCTGGCGGCGTTCTACGATGCGGCGAAGCAGGGCCGGATCGCGCCGGCCGCCGCCAATGCCGTGATCATGCGGCTGGCCCGCATCCTGGTGCCGGTCAACTTCACCCGCGAGGCGCGCTTTCGCCACGACCCCGCGCTGCCGGTACCGCCGCTGCCGTCGCTCGCCTTGGCCAAGGAGCTCGACGGCTTCGACGAGCGGACGCTGGGCTTCGCGCTGACCCAGCTCACGCGCGGCCAGAACCGCCTGGTGGCGGCGTTGCGCGAAGCAAAGCGGCTGGTCGAGGGAGCTTTCGCATGAGCGGCACGCGCGAAGCTGCCGTCCGGCGCGCCGCCGAGCACATCGACGGCGGCGCCTTCCTCGCCGATCTGCGCCGGCGGGTGGCGGTGCCAACCGAGAGCCAGGAGCCGGCGCGCGCTCCCGAGCTTCGCCGCTATCTCGACGACGAGATTGCGCCCTGGCTCGCGCGCTACGGCTACAGCAGCGAGGTGTTCGCCAATCCCGATCCGGCCGGCGGGCCGTTTCTGGTCGCCGAGCGTCACGAGGGCGAAGGCCTGCCGACGCTCCTCACCTACGGCCATGGCGACGTCGTGCGCGGCATCCCCGAGCAGTGGCGCTCCGGGCTCGATCCGTGGGCGATCACGGTCGACGGCGATCGCTGGTACGGCCGCGGCACCGCCGACAACAAGGGCCAGCACAGCATCGTCATGGCGGCGCTCGCAACCGTGCTCGAGGAGTGCTCCGCGCACGGCTTCAACTCCAAGCTCCTGATCGAGACCAGCGAGGAGATCGGCTCGCCCGGCCTCGATGCATTCTGCGCCGCCGAGAAGGACCGGCTCAGGGCCGACGTGCTGATCGCATCCGACGGCCCGCGCATGAAGCCCGACCATGCCGACGTCAAGCTCGGCAATCGCGGCGGGCTCGCGTTCGATCTCGCGATCGACCTGCGCGAGGGCAGCCGCCATTCCGGCCACTGGGGCGGCGTGCTCGAGGACCCGGGCGTGATCCTGGCGCACGCGCTCGCCAGCATCGTCACGCTGCGCGGCCGCATCCTGATCCCGGAGTGGCTGCCGAAAGAGGTCCCGCCGGCGGTGCGCGAGGCGCTTGCCGGGCTCGAGGTCGACCCGGCCGATCCGGGCCTCGTCATGCCCGACGACTGGGGCGAGCCGGGGCTCAGCCTGGCCGAGAAGATGTACGGCTGGACCAGCTTCATCATCCTCGCCTTCATCACCGGGCGGCCCGAGAACCCGGTGAACGGCGTCCAGCCCGATGCGCGGGCGCGCTGCCAGATCCGCTTCACCGCCGATGTCGATCCGAAGACCTTCCTGCCGGCCTTGCGCCGCCATCTCGACGCGCACGGCTTCCAGCAGGTGCGGATCGAGCCGGTCGCCACGAACTTCTTCCCCGCCTGGCGGACCGATCCCGCGAACCCCTGGGTCGCCTGGACGATGGCGTCGATCGAGCGCACGCTGGGGCAGCCTCCCAATCTGGTGCCCAACTCGTCCGGCGGGCTGGCGAGCGAGCTGTTCGCGCGCAGTCTCGGCCTGCCGGTGATCTGGATCCCGCATTCCTACGGCGGCTGCTGCCAGCACGGGCCGAACGAGCATTTGCTGCAGTCGCTCGCGCGCGAGGCGCTCACGATCATGGCGGGCCTGTTCTTCGATCTCGGCGAGCGGAAGGGAGTGCCTGCATGAGCGCAGTCGACATTCTCGACGGCATCCGCGGCTGGGTCGAGATCGAGAGCCACACCGCCGACCTCGCCGGCGTTCAGGCCATGGTCGCCGAGGTCGAGGGCGCCTATCGCGCGCTCGGCGCCACAACCGAGCGCGCGCCCGGTCAGAACGGCTGCGGCGATCATCTGATCGCGCGAGCGCCGTGGAACGACGTCTCGCCAGGCTTCCTGATCGTCAGCCACCTCGACACGGTTCATCCCAAAGGCACGCTCGCGCTGATGCCGTTCCGGGTCGAGGGCGACAAGGCGTTCGGCCCCGGCATCTACGACATGAAGGGCGGCGCCTACATCGCCTTTCATGCGCTCGGCCGCTTCCTCAGGAGCGGCACGCGGCCGCCGCGGCCGGTCACGCACCTGTTCCTCAGCGACGAGGAGATCGGCAGCCCGACCTCGCGGCCGCTGATCGAGCGCCTCGCGGCCGAGAGCAAGGTCGTGCTGGTCACCGAGCCGGCGCGCGAGGGCGGCAGGATCGTGACCGCGCGCAAGGGCGTCGCCCGGTACGACCTGGAAACCTTCGGCATCGCATCGCACGCCGGCTCGCGGCACCAGGACGGCCGCAACGCCATCGCCGAGATGTGCCGCCAGATCCTCAAGCTCGAGGCGATGACCGACTACGAGGCAGGCGTCACGGTCAATGTCGGCCTGGTCGCCGGCGGCACCGGCGTCAACGTCGTGCCGGCGCACTGCACGGCGCGGGTCGAGGCCCGCGTGCCGATCATGGCGGCCGCCGAGGCGGTGTGCGCCGCGATCGAGGGCCTCGCGCCGCACGATCCGGACGTGCGCATCGCGGCGCGCGGCGGCCTGAACCGCCCGCCCTACGAGAAGTCGCCCGCGATCGAGGCGCTGTTCGCGCATGCCAAGGGCCTGGCCGCCGAGATCGGCTTCGAACTGCAGGACATCAGCACCGGCGGCTGCAGCGACGGCAACTTCACGGCGCCGATCACCCCGACGCTGGATGGCCTCGGCGTCGACGGCCAGGGCGGCCATTCCGACCACGAGCAGCTCTACGTCTCGTCCCTGGAGCCGCGCAGCGAACTGCTCTACCGCCTGATCGCGACGCTCTAGGGTGCCGAGCGTCGTTTGATGCGCGTCGAGCAGGATCTCGCCGCCTTCGTCGCAGGGCTCGCCGTCGCAGATCTTCCCGCGGACGCGCGGCGCGCCGTCGCGAGGCTGCTGTGGGACAGCTCCGCCTGCATGCTCGCGGGGCTGGGCGATCCGGTGACCGACGCCGTGCGGGCACAGATCGTCGCGCGCGGCGGCGCCCGCAAGAGCAGCCTGGTCGGCCACGGCGACAAGGTTCCGGCGCCGCAGGCGGCGCTGCACAACGGCATGCTCGCCCACTGGTCCGAATGGGACGACACGTTCGACCCGGGCGCGGTGCACGGCGGCGCCGTGATCTTCCCGACGCTGCTGGCGGTCGGCGAAGCCTGCGGCACGACGGGCGAGCGCTTCCTCTGCGCCGCGGCGGCGGCGTTCGAGGTTTCCTGCCGGATCGGCCGGATGCTCTGGCACGAGGCCCATCCCGGCTGGCTGCCGACCGGGATCGCCGCGCTGATCGGCGCGGCCGCGGGAGCGGCGAAGCTCGCGGGGCTCGACCGGCGCGGCATCGGGCATGCGATCGGTCTCGCGACGACGCTCGCCGGCGGCAGCCGCCAGCCGATCCTGGAGCGCGCCAGCGCCAAGAACGCGATGGCCGGCATCGCCGCGCTACACGCCGCCACGGCGCTTGACCTGGTGCGCGCCGGGCTGCATGCGCCCCAATCCTATCTCGGCGGCGCGTTCGGCCTGAACGCCTTGCTGGCGCCCCACGCCGACCTCGGCGTCGTGACCGATGGCCTCGGCAGCAGCTGGGAGGTGACGCGGATCAGCCTGAAGCCCTGGCCCGCCTGCCGCTCGACCCATGGCGGCATCGAGATGGCGCTGGATCTCGTGCAGAGCGAGCGCGTCGAGGCGGCGGCGATCGAGGGGGTCGAGATCGAGGTCAGCCGGCTGATGCACGACCTCGTCGGCGGGCCGTTCGCGCCCGAGCCCGAGCCGCGGGTGGCGGCGCAGTTCAGCCTCGCCTACACGACCGCCCTCGCCTTCGCCCACGGCCAAGTCACGCTCGCACAGTTCCGGCCCGAACGGATCCTGCGGGATCGCGCCGTCGCCGACCTCGCCGCCCGGATCGTGGTGCACGCGCATGACGGCGTGGTGTTCGGCCAGCGCATGGCCGTGCACCTCGCGAACGGGCGACGCCTGCAGCGACGGCTGGACGACCTCAAGGGCATGCCGCAACGCCCGCTCAGCGATGCGGAGCTGTCCGCGAAGCTGGAGGATGCGGCAGCAGGCAAGCTGCCGGCGCAGGCCGCGGCGCAGGTCGGGCGCGCATGCCTGAACCTCGAGCGGGACGGTATCGCGCCCCTGCTCGAGATCCTCAGAACCGCGCGCGCAGCCTGACGGCCCACGCCGGCTCACGAACCATGGGTCGATGGCCGGAAGGCGGCCGGCGTACCCGGCGGCGGCGTGTAGACGAAGGCGCCCCGCTCCAGGATCGCGGCCTTGCCGCCGCATTCCTCGGCGCGCCGCCGCTGGTCCGCCTTAGCGCGCGCGTCGACGGCCTCGGGATCGACGATGCACCTGAGCCTTGCGGTCATCGCCGCAACCCGCCGGGTCTCGGTCGTCGCGAGATCGGCGGTCTCGTCCGGGTCGACCTCCAGGTCGAACAGCTGCGCCGGCATTCCGACGTGATGGATGAGCTTCCAGGACCGCTCGCGGAGCATGAAGCTCGCCGCGCGCGACGCCGCGGCGTGATATTCCGCGAACACCGGCCGCGCCAGGTCGTCCCGACCGCCGACCGCCGGCCACAGCGAGACGCCGGGCAGCGTCGCGTCCTCCGGCAGCAACTCGCCGCCGGCACCTTCGACGATGGTCGGAAACAGATCGACGAGCGAGACCAGCTGCCGCGACACCCGCCCGGCCGGAATGCCGGGGCCCATCGCGAGCAGCGGCACCCCGGCCGAGGTCTCGTAGAGGGTGCACTTGCCGAACAGCCCGTGCGCGCCAGCCGCCTCGCCGTGGTCGCTGAGATACATCACGCGCGTGCGCTCCAGCAGGCCGAGGTCCTCGGCCGCGGCGAGGACACGGCCGATCTGCTCGTCGAGATGCGTGACGAGCCCGGCATAGCCGGCCGCGACGCGGCGCAGCATGTCCGCGTCCTCCATGGTGCGGAAGCCCATGATCCTGCGCACGTGCTCGGCCGCGGGGTGCTCGGGCCGCTCCTCGGGGCGGCATTGCACCGGCAGCGGCATGCGCTCGGGCGGATAGAGGCCCCACAGGCGCTGCGGCACCAGGAACGGCGGATGCGGGCTGACATAGGAGACGTAGAGCACCCAGGGTCTGGCGGCGGGCGCCGCGTGCCGCTTCAGCCAGGCGATGGCGCGCTCGGAGATCTCGACATCGTAACGCTGGTATTCGGTGTCGCCGATGCCGGACCGCTCGGCGTAGAGCCCCCACTGACCGTGGCGCACCGGCTCCTCGCCGCACCAGCGCAGCAGCATCACGAGCCCGCCCAGGCCGCCGACGATGTGCATCGGCGCGATCTCTTCGCTGAAGCCGTTGTCGTCGTCGGCGCTGCGATAGTGCAGCTTGCCGACCGAGACGACCTCGTGCCCCTGATCGCGCAGGCGGCGCATCCAGCTGGGCACGCGGCCGTCGTAGGCCAGCGCGTTGTCCCAGTAGCTCGTCTCGTGCGGAAACCGCCCCGTCGCGATGGCGGCTCGCGCGGGGCAACAGAGCGGGCTCGGGCTGTAGGCCGAGGCGAAGCGGACGCCGCCCCCGGCGACGCGGTCGAGCGTCGGCGTGCGCACGATCGGATGGCCGTAGCAGCCGGCCATCCGGCGGGCGTGATTGTCCGACTGGAAGACGACCAGGTTGGCGGGCGCGGTCATGTCGCGGGCGGGGCTCCGTGGATCGAGGGCGCCTCGCCGGGCGCCGGCGTGTAGGGGAAATGGCCGCGCCGCCGGACCGCCTCCTCGCCGCCGTGCTTCGCGATCTTCTCGCCCTGGTCGCGGAACGCGAGCTCGCTCGCGGCCTCCGGGTCCACCACGCTGCGCAGCTTCGCCTCGCAGGCCGCGAGAACCTCCGCATGCGCGGCGCTCTGACCGAGATCGTTCGCCTCCTCGGGATCGGTCTCGAGGTCGAAGAGCTGCGGCGGGTAGCCGACGTAGTAGACGTACTTCCACCGGCCCATGCGGATCATGAAGGTGCCGGTGATCGAGCCGACAGCATGGTACTCGCAGAGCACGGTGCGTGACGGCGCGTCGCCGTTCGCGATCCGCAGCCAGGAATGGCCGGGCAGGCGCCGCTCCTCGGGCGTCAGGGTCTCGCCCGTCGCCTCGATCAGCGTGGGATAAGCGTCGACCAGCGAGCCGACGTCGCCGACCACCCGCCCCGCCGGCACGTCCGGGCCGGCCAGGATCAGCGGCACGCCGGCACTCTCCTCGTACATCACCGACTTGTTCCAGAAGCCCCGCTTGCCGAGATTGTCGCCGTGATCGCTGGTGTAGACGATGCGGGTCTTGCCCATCAGCCCGCAGCCCTCGAGCGTCTCGAGGATCCTGCCGACATGGTGATCGACGAACGAGCAGAGGCCGTAATAGGCGGCGACCGCGGTCCGCACGTGCTGCTCGTCGCGGAAATGGTCGTCGAAGTTCTGCACCTTGCGCAGCGCCTGCAGCACCGGATGGCGCGGCGCGTGCGCGGGCTCGCGCAGCTTCGGCCAGGGCAGGCGGTCGAGGGGGTAGAGGTCGAAGAACTCGGGCGGCGCGATCAGCGGAAAGTGCGGGCAGACCAGCGAGACGAACAGGACCCAGGGCTTGCTGCGGTATTTCGGCGCTTCCGTGCGCAGCCAGTCGCAGGCCGCCGCGGTGATCTTACGGTCGTAATCGGTGTAGGTCGACTCGCCGCGCCCGGCGTCGCGCGCCAGCACCCTGGTGCCGGGACGGCTCTGCGGCTGCCTGCGCAGAAGCCCCTGCAGGTCGCCGACGCCGTCGACGACGTTGAGCGGCAGGATCTGTTCGCTGAGGCCGACCGGGTCGCCGGTGTCGCGGTAGTGCAGCTTGCCGATCGAGACGACCTGATGGCCGGTCTCGATGAGCCGCTGCCCCCAGCCCGGCACGCGACCGTCATAGGGATGCGCGTTGTCCCAGTAGCGGATGTCGTGGACGTAGCGGCCGGTGGCGAAGCTGGCGCGCGACGGCACGCAGATCGGGCAGTTGCAGTAGGCGTCGGTGAACCGCGTGCCCCGCCCCGCCAGCCGGTCCAGGTTCGGCGTCTGCACGACGTCGTTGCCGTAGCAGCCGAGGATGCGCCGGCTGTGCTGGTCCGACATGATGACGAGGACGTTGCTAGCCTGCATGGCTGCCTCCGCAATGGTGCTGCGTTCTATCCGGACGGCTTCGACCGCGCCGAGGACGTTGCCGGCGGCGGATCGCGGTCGGCACGGTTTGTGGGGTTGTCAAGCCGAAGCCGTACTGCCAATCTGCGGACAGGACGGCATCCGGTCAATTGCCGATCGTCAACCTTGCTGGCGCCAAGTCGGGGCGGCCACGACGCAGGTCGCGTCTCGGCCGGTACTGGCGCGTTGCGGCGACGGGGGGCAATCGTCGGGATGCGTCCGAGGCTGTTGGCCAGGAGACGGAAAGCAGGGGGAGTCCATATGCGGTACGCAACTCGGATCGGTGTGTCGACGCTGGCGATCTCGGCGTTCGTGGCATCGGCGGCGGCGGCCCAGGAGTTCAATTGGCGTCAGTTCGAAGGCGAGGAGATCTACGGTCTCGTCTTCGCTGCACCCTACACCGACAGCTGGATGAAGCCCCAGGTCGAAGAATTCGAGGAGCTGACCGGCATCACGGTGCAGATCGAGGCGATGGTCGATACCCAGATGCGCAAGAAGCAGGACATCATCCTCGCCGGCCAGGATTCGAGTCTCGACTTCTATACCCTGCAGATGGACAACCGTGGCGGGGCACTGACCTCGGCGGGGTACCTCGAGGACCTCCAGCCCTACCTCGACGACCCGACGCTGACACCGGCCGACTACAACTACCCCGAGGACTGGGCGGGCGGCTGCCTGAACACCGTCAAGGTGATCAAGGGCCAGTCCCTCAACAACCTGGTGTTCTCGGCCCAGGCGCAGCTCCTGCACATCCGCAAGGACCTGTTCGAGGAGCACGGCGTCAAGATCCCGGCGACCATGGAGGAGCTCGAGGCGGCCGCGAAGGCGCTGACGATCAAGGACGCGGACGGCAACGTCGAGATGTACGGCTTCCTGTCACGCGGCTGGGGGCGGCTCACGACCGCGAGCTTCGCGACCTACCTTTTCAACCACGGGGCCTCGTGGTTCCGGTTCGAGGAGGACGGCACGCGGGTCGCCAACATCGACTCGCCCGAGGCGATCGATGCGTTCGAGTTCTACGGCCGCATGATCCGCGACTACGGGCCGGCCGCCGCGCTCAACAATCGGCCGGAGGCCAACGCCGCCATGTTCGCCGCCGGCAAGACGGCGATGCTCTCGGCGCTCAACTACTACATCTACCAGTTCGAGGACCCGAACCGCTCGCGCGTCGCCGGCAAGGTCGCGACCATCCTCGTGCCGAGCGGTCCGGGCGGCAGCTTCCCGAACACGCCCACGACCTCGCTCGCGATCTCGCCGTTTTCCAAGCACAAGAAGGCGGCCTGGCTGTTCATCGCCTGGATCACCCAGAAGGAGCAGATGCTGTACGGCATGAAGAACGGCGCGCCGATGTGCCGCAAGTCGGTCTGGACCGACCCCGAGTACACGCCGCCGACGCCCTCCTGGGGTGAATCGGCCCAGATCGCGATCGACTACGGCATCGCCATCGCCAAGCCGCAGGCGATCGCGATCAGCGAGATGCGCGATGCGGTCGGCGAGGTGGTCAATGTCGCGATCCGCGACGGCTCGCGCGCGGCGATCGAGGCCGAGGCGAAGAAGCAGGCCGCGGTCATGAACCAGCTGATCGCGCAGACCGAGAAGGGCGTCGACTTCCAGGGGCCGTTCCGCGGCGACCGGGTGTCGGTGCCGCCCGAGAAGCAGGTCTTGCCGATCGAGGCGATCGACATGAGCCACTAGCCGGAGATTCCTCGCCGTGCGCGAGGCTGCGCCGAAGGCAGGAACGCTTTCCGGGCTCCCGCGGGCCGGCGGCGACGTCGGCCCGCGGGAGCGGGTCGTCAACTGGATCGACCGCAACCTGCCGATCATCTTCAACGTCCCGACGGTCCTTCTCCTGGCGGGGCTGGTCGCCTTCCCGGTCCTGCTGGTCCTCTACACCAGCATGACCGACTGGTTTCTCTACACGCCGGAGAAGCGGCAGTTCGTCGGCTTCGCCAACTACGTCGCGGTCTGGAGCGACCCGCGCTGGCTGCACGCGATCTGGCACACGGTCTACCTGACCGTCGGCTCGGTGTTCTTCCAGTTCGTGCTCGGGCTCGGCATCGCGATGCTGTTCAATCGCCAGTTCAGGGGCAGGACCTTCTACCGGTCAGTGTTCCTGCTGCCGATGATCGCCATGTCCACGGCGATCAGCCTGGTCTGGATCATCATGTTCAACAACTCGTTCGGGCTGTTGAACTTCTGGCTGGCGAGCCTGGGCGTCGAGGACCACATCGCGTGGCTCAGCGACGAGCACATGGCGATGCCGTCGCTGATCCTCGTCCAGGTCTGGCACTGGACGCCGTTCATGACCCTCCTGCTGCTCGCCGGCCTGCAGTCCCTGCCGAGCGAGCCGTTCGAGGCGGCCAAGCTGGACGGCGCCTCGCCCTGGCAGATGCTGGTCAACGTCACCCTGCCGCTGCTCAAGGGCCACATCATCGTCGCGCTGATCCTGCGCTCGATCTTCGCGATCAAGGAGTTCGACACGATCCTGACCATGACCGAAGGCGGCCCGAACTGGGCGACCGAGACCATGAACATGAACATCTATTTCAACGCCTTCGACTACGGCTATACGGCGCAGGCGGCGGCCAAGGGCGTGCTGTTCTTCCTGTTCATCCTGGCGATCCAGGTCGCGCTGTTGCGGTTCAGGGAACGGCAATGGTCGTACTGAGGCAATACCTGCCGCGCCCGCTCGCCAAGTCGATCGAGGCGCTTTTTACCCAGGTCGTCATGGTCCTCGTGGTCGGGCCGTTCGTCTTCATCTTCTTCTACATGGTGTGGAGCTCGGTCAAGCCGGACTATCTGTTCTACGAGCCGGGCACCTGGATCTTCGAGCCGACGCTCTATCACTACCAGAACGTGATCGGCGGCTCGGACCTGATCGGCAACATCAGGAACAGCCTGATCGTCTCGAGCGCGGCGAGCCTGATCGGCGTGATCTGCGGGATCATGACCGCCTACACCATCGCGCGCTACAAGCTGCGCAAGCTCGCGATGGCGATCCTGGTCACGCGCATGATCCCTTACATCACCGCGCTCATCCCGTTGTGGATGATGTACAACTGGCTGAACCTGCTCAACACCTACACGGGCCTGATCCTCTCGCACCTGGTGATCACGATTCCGTTCGGCGTCTGGATCCTGATCGCCTACATCGAGGACATCCCGCAGGACCTCGAGGACGCGGCCCTGATCGACGGCGCCAGCCGGACCCAGGTGTTCTGGAAGATCGTCCTGCCGCTCTGCCGGCCCGGGATCATCGCGACCACGATCCTGTGCTTCATCTTCTCCTGGAACAATTTCCAGCTGGCGCTGATCCTGGGCGGCATCGACGTCAACACGGCACCGGTCTCGGTGTTCAAGTTCGCCGGCGCCGAGACCGGCAGCATGGGCGCGATGATGGCCGGGGCGACGCTCGTCACGATCCCGGTGTTCGTGATCGTCATGTTCGTCCAGAAGCACCTGGCGGCCGGCCTGACCGCGGGCGGCATCAGCAAATAGCGGTATCGCGACGTCCGGACCGGAGCGTAGCCCGCACCGGACCGGGCTCGAAACCTCCCGACGGCGGCGCATATCAACCAGGAGCCGAGCCGCAGTCCGGGAGCCTGCGCGATGCCGCGAGCGTACAGACCGCAGCGTCCCAGCCTCGTTGCCGCCGCGATCGTCGTCGCCGGCCTGATCTGGCCGGGAGCCGGCCCTCTCGCGCAGGTGGAAGCGCCGCGCGCCGCGCCGCCGCTGGTCCAGGAGGTCGGACGTCTCGTGAGCCGGTATTTCTACGACCCGGATGTCGCCCGGCGGGTCTGGGCGGAGGCGCGCGCAGCGCACGGCGACCTGCCCACCGATCCCACCGACGACGAGGTCGCAGCCGCGCTGCAGGCCATGCTCGGCGAACTCGGGGCTTCGCATACGGGGCACTACACGCAAGGCGAGGTCGCCTACTACGAGCTGCTCGACATCTTCGCCCGCGACGACTGGGCGCCGCG
>DASUGG010000241.1:0-5075 GCA_036274135.1 Geminicoccaceae bacterium | reverse complement strand
CAAGGCCTTTGGCGCTGTGCAGGGTCATGATCGTGACCATCTCGCCGGCGGGGTCGGCGGCGTTGTCCATGACGAGCCCGATATGCTCGAGAAAGCCGGCCAGTGTCTCGAACTCATCGAGCGCCTGGACCAGCTCCTTCAGGTTCTCGAGCCGGCCCGGCGCCTCGGCCGAGCGGTCGTCCTGCCACATCTGGACGTAGCCGGATTCCTCGAGCACGGTCTCGGCCAGCGCGCGCGGCGGCACGCGCCCGCTCTGCTCGCGCCAGCGCTCGACGTCGTCGAGCAGGCGCATGATGGTGGTGCGCACCTTGGGGCGCAGCTCGTCGGTGGCGCACAGCGCGCGGGCGCTGACGCAGAGGCTGGAGGCGCTGTCGCGGGCGGTGCGGCGCAGCTGCTGCAGGGTCGCCTCGCCGAGCCCGCGCTTGGGTCGGTTGATGACGCGCTCGAGTGCCAGATCGTCGTCCGGCTGGGCGACGATGCGCAGATAGGCGATCGCGTCGCGGATCTCGGCGCGCTCGTAGAAGCGCGGCCCGCCGACCACCCGGTAGGGCAGGCCGAGATGGATGAAGCGCTCCTCGAACGCGCGCGTCTGGAAGCCGGCGCGGACCAGCACCGCCATGTCGTTGAGCGGCACGCCGCGGCGCTGCCAGGCCTCGATCTCCTCGCCGACGAAGCGCGCCTCCTCCTGGTCGTCCCACAGCGATGCGATGCGCACCCGCTCGCCGCGCTCGCCGTCGGTCCACAGGGTCTTGCCGTGGCGCGAGCGGTTGTGCGCGATCAGCCCCGAGGCGGCGCCGAGGATGTGGCCGGTGGATCGGTAGTTGCGCTCCAGCCGGATCACCCGCGCGCCGGGAAAATCCTGCTCGAAGCGCAGGATGTTGCCGACCTCGGCGCCGCGCCAGCTGTAGATCGACTGGTCGTCGTCGCCGACGCAGGTGATGTTGCGATGCGCCTGCGCCAGCTGCCGCAGCCACAGGCACTGGGCGACGTTGGTGTCCTGATACTCGTCGACCAGGATGGCGCAAAAGCGTCGCTGGTAGTCGGCGAGGATCTCGGGCTCGGCGGCGAACAGGCGCAGGCCGTGCAGCAAGAGATCGCCGAAGTCGCAGGCGTTCAGCGTCTTCAGGCGCTCCTGATAGGCGGCGTACAGCTCGGCCGTGCGGCCGAAGGCGAAATCGTCGATCTCGCTCGCCGGCACGCGATCAGGGCCGATGCCGCGGTCCTTCAGGCGCTCGACGATGCCGAGCAGGGCGCGCGGCGTCCAGCGCCTGGGGTCGAGATCGGCCGCCTCGATCACCTGCTTGATCAGGCGCAGCTGGTCGTCGGTATCGAGGATCGTGAAGTTGGCCTTGAGGCCCACCAGCTCGGCGTGGCGGCGCAGCAGGCGGGCGCCGAGCGCGTGGAAGGTGCCGAGCCACATGCCCTCGACCCCGTGGCCGAGCAGCAGGCCGACGCGCTCGACCATCTCGCGCGCCGCCTTGTTGGTGAAGGTCACCGCGAGCACCTGCCAGGGGCGCGCCCGGCCGGTCAGCAGCAGATGCGCGAGCCGCGTGGTCAGCACCCGGGTCTTGCCCGTGCCGGCGCCGGCGAGCACCAGCAGCGGGCCGTCGTCGGCGAGCACCGCCGCCCGCTGCTCGGGATTGAGCCCCTCGAGATAGCTCGGCTGCACGGCATCCGCCGGCCCGGCGTCGGCCGCTACCACGTCGTGTCGGCTGGTCATGGATCCCCGCATCGGACTGCGCGAAGAAGATAGGCCCGTCCGGCGCGGCTGTCACCGTGCGGCGACGCGCCCCGCGCCCCCCGCGCCCACGGCCTCAGCCCTCGCCCCGCTCGGCGGCGCGCGCCTCGAGCAGCGCCCGGTTGTAGGCTAGCACCAGATCGCTGCGGCGCACCTCGCCGATCACCTTGCGCTCGGCGCTATCGCTGACGACCGGCATATGCTCCTCGCCATGCGCCTCGCACAGGCGCAACGCGGTCTCGAGATTGTCCTGCGGCAGCAGCGCGATCGGCGTGCGGTGCACGAGGTCGCGCGCCGTCACCGGCTCGCCGCGGTCCGGCGCGAAAGCGGCATCGGCAAGGTCCTCGAAGGCGATCGAGCCGTACAGCCGCTGCTGCTCGTCGACAACGAAGATCGGCAGATGGCGGTGCCGGAAGGCCGCCTTCAGCTGCTCGAGGTCGGCGTCCAGGCCGACCGTGACGACCTCGCGGCGGAGCACCTCGGCGAGGCGCCTGGCGCGCAGCAGGCTGTGCTCGCGGCGCACCTGCAGATCGATGCCGCGCTGCGCCAGCTGCCAGGTGAAGAACGAGTGCCAGTGCAGCTGGCGGCAGAACACGGACGCCACCGCGACGCAGATCATGACGGCGAAGGCGACGCCGTAATCGGTGGTCAGCTCGAAAATCATGATCGCGGTCGAGATCGGCGCGCCGAGGACGCAGGCGGCAACCGCCCCCATGCCGAGCAGGGCGTACACGCTGGCGTTCGAGCCGAGGGCCGGGAAGATGGCGTCGGCGACCATCCCGAACGACGCGCCGACCATGGCGCCGATCACGAGGCACGGGCTGAAGATGCCGCCGGGGAAGTTGCTGCCCAGGCTGAGCGCGGTCGCCGCGGTCTTGGCGACCGCCAGGACCAGCACGAACCGCAGCCCGTACTGGTTGCCCAGCACGCGATCGGTCGCCTCGTAGCCGACTCCCAGCACTTCCGGCAGCCAGAGGCCCATTGCGCCGACCGCCGCGCCCGCCAGCATCGGCCGCAGCCAGAGCGGCACGCCGAGGCGGTCGTGGCTCGCCTGGACCAGGGCGATCGAGCGCATCAGCGCGATCGAGGCGAGCGCGCCGACCAGGCCCAACAGGACAAAGGCCGGTAGCTCCAGGAACGAGACCACCTGCTGCGGGGGCAGGATGAAGGCCGGATCGGGGCCGATGTGGATGCGGGTGATGACCGTGCCGATCACCGCGCTGATCACGACCGGCGAGAACGCGCCCAGCCCGTAATGGCCGACCACCACCTCAAGCGCGAAGATCACCCCGGCGATCGGCGCGTTGAAGGCGCTGGCGATCGCCGCCGCGACGCCGCAGCCGAGCAGCGTCCTCGCGAGCGCGGGCGACAGCTGCAGCCGTCGGGCGGCGTAGCTGCCGAGCGTGGCGCCGAGATGCACGATCGGTCCTTCGCGGCCGACCGAGGCGCCGCAGCCGAGGGAGGCGGCGCTGATGCAGGCGGCCGCGACGCCGTCGGGCATCTCCATACGGCCGTTGCGGAGCGCCGCAGCCTCCATCACGTGCGGCACGCCCTGCGGCAGCCGGCCGGGCAGCACGTAACGCATGAACAGGCCGAGCAGCAGCCCGCCCAGGGTCGGCGCCAGCACCACCTGCCACCACGGCAGCGGGCGCACGGCGCTCGCCAGCCGATCGCCGCCGTCGCCGAAGAACAGGACCTGGAAGCCGGCCGTCGCCAGGCGAAACGCGATCGCGCCGTAGCCGCCGGCGGCGCCGACCGCCACCGCCAGGAGAAGCAGGAGGATCTGGTCGTTGCGGGCGAACCGTTGCCAGCTTCGCGCGAGCGTGGCCATGATGCGACGCGATTCTCCCTTGCGCTCGTCGGCGGCGGCACCATAGCTTCGATGCCGGCACGGCGGAACCGTCGTGGCCGGCGGCCGGCGGCGCTCGCCGCGGTCCGGACCGGCGGGCATGGAGAGAGGCATGGCGCAGCACGATCACGAGACCGCGACGCTCGGCGGCGGCTGCTTCTGGTGCCTGGAGGCGGTCTACAAGGACCTCAAAGGCGTCGAGCGCGTGGTCAGTGGCTATGCCGGCGGCCAGCTCGAGAACCCGACCTACGAGCAGGTCTGCGGCGGCCGTACCGGCCATGCCGAGGTCGTGCAGATCACCTACGATCCGGCCGTGGTCTCCTACCGCGACCTGCTGGACGTGTTCTTCACGATCCACGACCCCACGACCAAGGACCGCCAGGGCATGGATGTCGGGCCGCAATACCGCTCGGTCATCCTGTACGACAGCCCGGAGCAGAAGGCGGACGCCGAGCGGGCGATCGCCGAGCAGCGCGAGAAGGGGGCCTGGAGCGCGCCGATCGTGACCGAGGTCGTGCCGCTCGAGAAGTTCTGGCCGGGCGAAGGGTATCACCAGGACTACTACGCGCGGAACCCGCGCCAACGCTACTGCCAGATCGTGATCGCGCCCAAGGTCGTGAAGTTCCGCCAGCAGTATCTGCAGCGGCTCAAGCGCTAGCTCCGCCTGAGTCGATCCGACGAGGTCGTTGCCGGTCGCTACAGGCGCCTTGCACGCACGCGCAGGATGCGGCCCTCGGCGTCGAAGCGCTCCACCTCGAACCGTACATTGCCTGAAGGCTCCACGAACGCGGCGGTCGCCCCAAGCGCGGCCGGCACCGCGATCGAGCCGAGCTGCGCCGGCGTGTCGCCATAGGTCGGATGCGGGACGATGCGCCGGACGAAGACGAAGGCGCCTGACAGCCCCCGGTTCCAACCCTCGCGCTTCACATACTCGAGGTAGTAGTCCCAGCTGGCGCCATCGCGGCTGTAGGCGAGCCTGATCCCCAGGTTGGCGCGCGCGCCCGGATCGGTGACCGCCGACAAGGGAAGCGCGATCCCGTCAGGCTGCGCCTGCCAGGCGCCGTCGTCGTAATAGAGCCTGCGCGCATACATCCAGCCCTTCTGGACCATGTGCGGCAGGCACAGGGCCGGCCCGAACGCGACCCTCCAGCCAGGATGAACGAACGCATTGTTCTGGCTCAGGATGCAGCAGGGGTCCGAGTAGTCGGTGATCAGGTCGGCGCCGAGATCGTGGTTCATGCCGAACCCGTGACCCATCTCGTGGGCGCAGATGTTGCCGTCGTGCGGCGGCGTCAGGCAGACCTTGCCCCGGCCGTCGGCGCTGCCGTCGATCCAGAACTGCCCCCATGTCGGGTCGCTCCAGTCGAGCCCGGCCGGGACGCCGGCCACGGACCAGTTCTCGGTATAGATCGCGATCTGGCTGTGGAAGCCGGTCAACGGGTCGAAGCCGTCCCGCTGGGCTGCGCGCACCGCGGCGTCGACCAGCGT
>DASUGG010000240.1:0-17608 GCA_036274135.1 Geminicoccaceae bacterium | reverse complement strand
CGCAGGCGAAAACCGCGATACCGATTTCGGTGGTGATGTCCCAAATCGAGATGGAAAGCCCCGCCAGCCGTACACGCTCAATCAGGTTGCACGGCACAGCATCATCGACCGTCGCCAGGTCTAGCCGCCGCGCGTCCTGTGCATCCTCTTGGAGCAGCTTGTGAAGCACCGTCGCATCGCGCTCGACGAGCTCAAATATGCCATGCCCGATGGCGTGGCTGTAGCTGGCGCCGGCAGACAACCCCGACGTGCAGGCATAGAGGCCGGACGGGCTCGCCGCCGCCGGCGTGTATGCAGTGTGCACGCTCTGCAGCGGCACCCAGATCGGCTCGCCGCTCGCCAGATCAGCACCCTCCACCCACAGCATCGCCCGTTCGGGACAATAGCCACCCAGGGTGGACCAGGGCAGCCGGCCGACATCAACGACGCCTGGATGCTCTTTGGCGATTGCGGCGGCGTTGCCGTACAGCACCGGCTGCGAGATGCGTTCGGCATGGAAGGTTTCGGCCGCCTCCATGATCGCCGAGACCTTCGCCTCCTCCAGAGTCAGGCCCTTGCCCTGCGCAACCGCAAGCGAACGTGATTGTGGTCGCACCGCGACGGCCACCGGAATGCCCACCTGGTCGAGCCCGGTGATGTTCGCGACGCGCGTGATCCCCATGCGCCGCAACAGAGGCTGAAGCGCCGCAAGAACCTCACTCGGCGCGCTCGCCTGCAGAACCGGGCCGCATTCCCACCACGGCACCGAGCGCATGTTCGCGAGCGCGCGCCTGGAGACTTTGCCGCTGAGGGCTACTCGCGGCCCCGTCGGATTGAGATCAGCCGAGCTCGGCCAACGGGATCTTGGGAACCCTGCTCAGGTCGAAATCCTTGGATTCTAGATCGGCAACTGACACGTAATCCGCGTCCACCGCATACTTCCCGTCGCGCGTGATATAGTATGTCGCTGGTTGTTTGTCCTTGCGCATATTGGCCCGCGTCTTTTTGGGATAGACCGTCGTAAGCACAACCGACCGATCACCATGGCATACCATGACCTTAGTGCACATAGCTGCGTCTCCTCTGTCAGCTGACTGCCACGTCAAACGCTATTGCGAGCCTGTCACCACGCCCCCGGAACGGATGAATGCCATGCAAAAGCTTGGACGGCCAAAATAAAGCCGTCCCCGGAACGGGCGGAAAGTACAGGACTGATTCGCCGGCGACGATGTGTAGGCAACCGTTGGGAAAGGTCGACGGCGTGATGGAATGTGGCATCGACAGGTACAAGATGCCGGAGAAGCGGGCATGGCCGTCGTAGTCGAGCGGCAGATGATTATGCAGCGTTCCGTAATCGCCAGAACGCTGACAGACTGCCCAGCACGCGTCCATCCACAGCCTGTCGTACGCGCCGTACCCGATCTCGGCCAGATACCCCCGGAACAAATTCTCGATCAGGCGAATGAACAGCTGCGTCGGGAATTGATCCTCCAGCACATCGGCCGCAGCATAGGACTTGTAAAGGAATACCAGTCCGCCACGGCGGTAGCAGGCCTTTTCAATAACTTCGCCTTCGTAGGAGCCCTCTGCCGTCTGCACGATGCCCGAATAGGGAACGATATCACCGGCGAAGATACGCTTCACCGCATCGCGGTACTTCTCGAACCCGCGCAGCATGACAGAGGCGATCCGGTCCTCCTGCGCGCCGCTACGCACCCAATCGAGCATGGCTCCACTCCCGCGTTCGCTCATCGTATAGGAAGACAACTTTTTGTCCATCGGAAGTGGTCAAGCGTTGCTCACGCGATCCGCTCACTGCGTAACGAGTGACCGGCGCGGTAGCGCCAAGCTCAATGCCGGCCTACTACGCTTGCGACTTGGCCATGCTTTGACGCGCTACCCGACGCGATCGCCGCAGCCGGTGCCGCCGCAGCCGTCGGACCGCGCGGGCAATTCAACCGCCACGATAGAATCCGGCTTTACCGCTGTCGCCGTGCGTGCGAGGATGCGAGTCCGCGTCGGTTCGAGCCCAAGGAGTGCGCGGCCATTCCATTGCAACGATGACCCCGCCGATGGCGTCCGGGCAACCAACCTCCGCGCTCGGCGTGGCCTACGCGCACACCGTCGCGTTCTCCGGCATCGACGTCAAGCCGGTCGATGTCCAGGTGCAGATCAGCGCGGGATTGCCGGCTTTCACCGTCGTAGGTCTGCCCGACAAGGCGGTCGGCGAGTCGCGCGAGCGGGTGCGCAGCGCGCTCGGGGCCCTGGGCATCGGCCTGCCGACCAAGCGGATCACCGTCAACCTGGCGCCGGCCGACCTGCTCAAGGAGGGCAGCCATTTCGACCTGCCGATCGCGCTGGCGATGCTGGTCGCGATCGGCGCGATCCCGGCGGATTCCGCCAGGGGCTTTCTGACGCTCGGCGAGCTGGCGCTGGACGGCGCGATCCGCGCGGTGAGCGGCGTGCTGCCGGCGGCGCTGGCGGCGGCCGGGCACGGCCTCGGGCTGATCTGCCCCGGCGCCTGCGGCGGCGAGGCGGCCTGGCTCGGCAGCGACATCGAGGTGCTGGCGAGCCCGAGCCTGCTCGGCCTGATCAACCACTTCAACGGCACGCAGGTGCTGAGCCCGCCGACGCCGCAGCTGCGCGACCAGCCGCCCGACTATCCCGAGCTCGCCGAGATCAAGGGCCAGGAGACCGCCAAGCGGGCGCTCGAGATCGCCGCCGCCGGCAACCACAACCTTTTGCTCATCGGCCCGCCAGGCTCGGGCAAGTCGATGCTGGCGGCGCGGCTGCCCGGCTTGCTGCCGCCTCTCGACCCGGCCGAGATCCTCGAGGTGAGCATGGTCGCGAGCGTCGCAGGCCTCTTGCACGACGGCCGCCTGACCGAGCGGCGGCCGTTTCGCAGCCCGCATCACGCCACGTCCGTCGCGGCGATGGTCGGCGGCGGGGCGCATGCCCGCCCGGGCGAGGTCTCGCTCGCCCACAAGGGCGTGCTGTTCCTGGACGAGTTGCCGGAGTTCGGCCGCGCGGTGCTGGAATCTCTGCGCCAACCGCTCGAGGCCGGCCGGGTCACCGTCGCGCGCGCCAACCACCACGTCACCTATCCCGCGCGCGTCCAGCTGGTCGCGGCGATGAACCCGTGCCGCTGCGGCCATCTCGACAACCCGGCGCTGGCCTGCTCGCGTGCGCCGCGCTGCGCCCGCGACTACCAGGGGCGGATCTCGGGGCCGCTGCTCGACCGCATCGACCTGCAGGTGGAGGTGCCGGCGTTGCGGCCGGGCGAGATCGCCGCCCCGGCGCCCGGCGAGCCCCGCGCGACGGTCGCGGCCCGGGTCGCGAGGGCGCGCGAGATCCAGGCCGAGCGCTTCGCCGCGCGCACGGGCGGCGGCGGCCGTGCCAGCGCCAGGCGCGCGATCGGCGCGATCCGCACCAACGCCGAGGCCGACGGCGCGCTGCTCGACGCGATCGCGACGCCCGATGCCGCCGGCCGCGAGCTTCTGCTGCGCGCCACCGAGCGGATGCACCTCACGGCGCGTGGCTGGCATCGGGTGCTGCGGGTGGCGCGCACGATCGCCGACCTCGACGGCCGCGCCGAGATCGCAAGGCCGCACATCGCCGAGGCCCTCTCCTTCCGCCGCATCGCTCCCGAGCGGCGCTAGCAGATCATGCGGCCCATCCTGGGCGGCTCCTCGGCAAGCCCTCAAGCGGGCTCGGGCGAGAGGCGAGTGCCGGGCGCTGGCGATCCGGCCGCGGGAGCCTTACATTGCTGTTCCCAGAAAGGAGCTTCCGGGCCATGGGCGCGGCGAGACGCATCACGATCAGCCTGCCGGAAGAGACCGCGCGCAGGCTCGACGAAGCCGCGGTGCGGCGCGGCTGTTCGCGCTCCGAGCTGATCCAGGATGCGCTGGCGTGGCACCTGCGTCTCCAGAGCCTGCCGATCGAGGAACCGAGCCCCGAGGAGCGCGCGGCGCTCGCCGCCGGACGCGCCCAGCATGCTCGCGGCGACTTCGTGACGCTGAGCGAGATTCGCCGTGAACTGGCGGCTGACCTTCTCGCGAAACGCCCAAAAAAGTCTGCGAAGGCTGCAAGCTGAGGCCCGGCGCCGCCTCGACGGCGCGATCGCCGAAATGGAGCGAGATCCGCTTGCGGGCGACGTGGTGCTGCTCAAAGACTATCCGGTGGGCTACCGGCGCCGGGTGGGACCCTATCGCATTCTCTTCGACATCGACAGAGCGACGCACAGCGTTCAGATCCAGGACATCGAGCGGCGCACGTCGACGTCGTACCGGAGGCGTTCGTGATCCGAGGGGCTCTCCTTCTGCCGCATCGCGCCCGAGCGGCGCTGAGCATCGGGCCACGTCGCGGAGCGCATCACCTCAACTGCGCCGCCGCATTCCTGCAAGGGCAGCGCCAGGGTGCGCGGGTTGGCGGGCGACGCGAGAAAGCCATAGCGCTCGTAGAACCGCCGGGCATTTTCGTCTTTGGCGTGCACGAGGATCGCCCTGATGCCGGCGATCTCGGCAGCCTGCAGCGTGCGCAGGATCGCGTCTTGGAGCAGCGCCTTGCCGAGGCCTCGCCCTTGAAACTCGCGGTCCACGGCGAGGCGACCGAGCAGCATCACCGGGATGGGATCGCGCATGTTGCGCCGGAGCCTGCCGGATGCTTCGCGGTGGGCGATGGCGCCGTTGGCCAGGCTGTAGAAAGCGACGACTCGTGCCCCCTGGCAGGCGACGTAGGTGCGCGATGCGCCGGCCGTCTGGTTGCGCAGAGCGCACTCGCCCAGCCAGGCGTCGAGTTGCGTGCTGCCGCTGTCGAACCGGCTGCAGTTGTGCTCCCGCTGAGCGACGGCTGGCTCAGTCCCTCCACGGCGCCGGCGCAGTCAGGAGCTTGCGCAGCTGGGGCAGATCCCTGGGCGGCGCGTCGAGCGCCTCGCGGAACGCCGTGTACTCGACAGCGTCGAGATGGAAGAAGCGCTGGTCGAGCAGGGCTTCCTCCGCAGCCTTCCTGGCGGTCTCCAGCATGAAGTCGGTGCGGGTGCGACCGGTCGCCTTCGCGGCACGGTTGATCAGATCGCGGGTCTCGGGCGGGACGCGCATGCTGATCGTAACCATGCACTGCTCCTCGGACAGCGTATGGACAACGTATGTAGCGTTGGTCCCGATAAGATGCCGAGCAAGGGGTGCACGGGCTAGGCGCCGGCGGCCATCTCGGCCTCGCCGCAGTCGAAGAACGCGACGATGCGGCAGGGGCAGGCTTCCAGCCCTTCGTAGTTCCAGGGAAAGGCGCCGATGATGCAGCGCCGGTTCAGCACCGTCTCGATGTCGCCGCCCACGTTCTCGGCGTGGATCAGGCCCTCCTGGAAGCCGAAATTGTGGAACGGGAAGAGGTTGTTGCGCACCCGCCGGCCGGAGCGCTTGTGGGTGTACTCGTAGGGCGGGAAGAACTCCTCGCACGCCATGCCGACCTTCTCCTCGAACATTTTGGTGAGGTCGCGGCGCATGAAGCGGATCGTGGTGTTGATCGGGTGGTCGCCCGAGCCGCAGTCGATCCCGAACCACCGGATCTTCTTGTCCAACATCCACTCGAGCAACTCGAGCTTGCCGCCCGGGTGCATGCAGAAATAGCGCACGAGGTCCTGCTGCGGCCGGCCCTCGTAGTAGCGGTGATAGCCGGTGTGGATCATCAGGATGTCGTCCGGCTCGATCGCGACCGGCGCGGCCTCGAGCATCGCCGGCGTGATCACGTCCCAGTCGCCGACCTGCGCCGAGATGTCCACGATCGCCCCCTTGCCGACCAGGAAATCCAGGGGGTAGGAGGCCATGTCGCCCATGCCGTCGGTCGCGTGCATCGCGCCGTCGATGTGCGTGCCGACATGCAGCGCCGTGTCGATCCGCTGCGCGACGATGCTCACCGTCTGCAGGTTCTGGGCGTAGTACATCTTGTTGCCGGCGTAGCCCACCCAGCCCGGCGTGTGCACGTTCATCCTGTGCGACAGGTCGACCATCCGCATCGCGCTCCTCCCGTTCACGCCTATTCCGCGGCCTGCCTGGCGCCCCGTTCCCGCCACGCCGCGACGAGGTCGGCCGCGTCCATGACGAGGCCGAGATGCAGCGAGACGATCTTCAGCGCCGCCGCCTCCATCTGCGCATCGGTGCCGCGCACCAGATCGCGCAGCACCACGACGTTGTAGCCGAGATTGCTCGCATCGAAGGCGGTGTTCAGCACGCAGCAGTCGGTCATCACGCCGTCCAGCACCAGCGTGCGCGTGCCCATGTTGCGCAACAGGAAATCGAGGTCGGAGGGATAGAAGGCGGTGAGGCGCTTCTTGGTCTGGACGATCAGGTCGTCCGCCAGGACCTCGGTCTCGAACGCGTTCCAGCGCGTGCCCTCGATCGCGTGCTGGTCGGCGTTGGGGATCGGCCCGACATGCAGCGGAAAGACCTTGCGCCAGGCCGCCGGCAGGCCGCGCACGTCGTCGACGCCGCCGCGCCGCAGCACGCTGCGCACGTGCACGACAGGGACGCCCAGCCCACGCGCGCTGGCGTGGAAGCGGTCGATCGGCGCCACGATCTCGCGCGCCCGCGGGGCGGGACACGGGCAGTCGGCCGTGTCAGCGAGATGGCCCTGGTGCATGTCGATCGAGACGACCGCCGAGCGTCCGGCGTCGGCAAAGGCCTCGAAGCCGTCCGGCAGGAGCCTTTTTTCGCCATACACAAATGCCTGTAAGGCCATCAGCGGTGCTCCCGATCGTAGGCGGTGCCGAGCGCCGCGGGGACGCCGAGGCGCTGGCGCAGGACCTTGCGGCTGACCAGGGCCAGGACCACCAGGGTTGCGAGGTAGGGTAGCATGTTGAGGAAATGCGGGTCGACGATCGGATCGCCGCCGACCTGCATGCGAAAGCGCAGCGCGTCGACGGTGCCGAACAGCAGCGCACCGGCCAGCACCCACCAGGGCCGCCAGGTCGCGAAGATCACCAGCGCGATCGCAATCCAGCCGCGGCCGGCCGTCATGTTCTCGATCCAGGCCGGCGTGAAGGCCAGCGAGAGATAGGCGCCGCCGAGCCCGGCCAGCGCGCTGCCGGCCATCACGTAGAGGTAGCGCAGCGCCGCGACCGGCAGGCCCAGCGCGTCGACCACGTCCGGGCTCTCGCCCAAAGCGCGCAGGATCAGCCCCGGCCGGGTGCGGCGGATGTAGAATGCGATCAGCGCCGTCAGCGCGATCGCGGCATAGACCAGCGCATCCTGGCGGAACAGGACCGGGCCCAGGAACGGCAGGTCGGCGAGGCGGCCGAGGTCGAGCTTCGGCACCGTGGCGTTCGGCGGCACGCCGATCAGCGGCTTGCCGATGAACGCGGAGAGGCCCGTGCCGAGGATCGTGAAGGCGAGGCCGGTGACGATCTGGTTGAGGCGCAGGCTCACCACCAGCACCGCGAAGGCGAGCCCGAACAGCGCGCCCGCGGCGAGCGCCGCGAAGACTCCAGGCCAGACCGAGGCCGCCGCATTGGCCGCGGCGAAGCCCGAGACGGCGCCGATCAGCATCGTGCCCTCGACGCCGAGATTGAGCACGCCGGCGCGCTCCGACAGCAGTTCGCCCAGCGCCGCGAACAGGATCGGCGTGCCCGACACCAGCGCGGCGGCCAGCAGCAGCTCGACGCTCATCCGGCAACGCCGCTCCGGCGGAAGAGCTTGACGCGATAGCGGCCGAGACCGACTGCCGCCAGCGCCGCGAGCAGCAGCACCGCCTGCAGCACCACGGTGATCGCCGGCGGGATGCCCGCCACCTGGAGCGCGAAGCCGCCGTTCTGCAGGCCGGCGTACAGGACCGCGGCGAGCACGATGCCGAGCGGGTTGCCGGCGGCGAGCCAGGCGACCAGGATCGCCATGAAGCCGTAGCCGGGCGACAGGCCGGCCTGCAGCCTGCCGGTCGACGCGGACACCTCGATCGCGCCGGCGAGCCCGGCGAGCGCGCCCGCCAGCATCAGGCCGGTGAGGATCGTGCGGACCGGGCTGATGCCGCCGTAGAGCGCAGCGCCCGGCGCGTCGCCCGCGACCCGCAGCTCGTAGCCCCAGCGCAGGCCGCGATCGACCGCCTGCAGCAGCAGCGCCGCCGCCGCGAGCAGGAGCACGCCGCCGTGCATGCCGCCTACGAGCTGGCCGAGGCGCGCCGCCGCCGCGATCGGCGGGGAATAGGGGAACGAGTAGGTCAGCGGATCGGCCCACGGGCCCACCACCAGGTAGTCGACCCACAGGATCGCCACGTAGGTCAGCATCAGGGTCGAGAGGATCTCGTTCATGCCGAGATACGCGCGCGGCAGGGCGGCGAGCGCGGCCCAGGCGGCGCCGGCCATCGCGCCTGCGAGCAGCACCGCCGCGATGGCCAGCGCAGCGGGCATGCCCTGCGGCATCGCGAGGCCGACGCCGGTCGCCGCGAAGGCGCCGAAATAGAGCTGGCCCTCGGCGCCGATGTTCCAAAGGCGCGCGCGGTAGGCAAGCGCGATGCCCATCGCGCAGAGCCCGATCGGCACCGCCTTGTTGACCGTCGCGGCGAGCGCCCGCGGCGAGCCGAAGGCGCCACGCCAGAGCGCCGCCAGCGCCGCCGGCGCATCGTAGCCCGCCAGCGCGATCACCAGGGCCGCGAGCAGCAGCGCGAGGAGCAGGCCGATCGCGGTGCGCGCGGCCCATTCGGCGGTGCTCGGATCGGACAGGCGCGGCTCGAGGCGCAGCGGCACCGATCAGCACCGCCCGGTCGTCATCTGGCGGCCGAGCATGCCGTGATCGACCCGGCGCGGATCGTGCTCGGCGACGATCTCGCCGCGGTGCATCACCAGGATGCGGTTGGCGATCGCCAGCGACTCCTCCAGCTCCTCGCTCGAGATCAGCACGGCGGCGCCGGCGCTCGCGCGCGCCACCAGGGCGCGCCGGATCTGCCCGGCGGACGCGACGTCGAGGCCGCGGGTCGGGTAGTCGGCGACGATCAGCGCCGGATCGCCGTGCAGCTCGCGGCCGAGCACCAGGCGCTGCAGGTTGCCACCGGACAGCCAGCGCACCGGCGAGGCGAGGTCGGCCCTGACGCCGAAGCGGTCCGCGACCTCGCGGCCGCGCCGCTCCACGCTACGCCGCCGCAGCCACCAGCCGAACGGCGGCCGGCGCTGCTGGCCGAGCAGAGCGTTGTCGCGGATCGACATGCCGGGCGCCAGCCCGACCCCCAGATGCTGCGCCGGGATATAGGCGAAGCGGCGGGCATGTCGCGCGGCGGGCGCGATCGCGCCGTGATAGGGCCGCACGCCGCCGATCGCCTGCACGAGCTCGGTCTGGCCGTTGCCGGCGACGCCGACGATCGCCACGAGCTCGCCGGCGCGCACCGACAGGCTGGCGCCGCGGACCGCGGCGAGGCCGAGGTCGCTCTCGACCGTCAGATCCTGGACCCGCAGCATTGGCTCGCCGAAAGGTCCGGCCGGCCGACCGCCCTGGCCGAGGTCGCGGTCGCCGACGATCAGGCGGGCGAGGCGCCCCACGTCGACCCCGTGAGCCGGGCCCTGATACACCACGCGGCCGCCGCGCATCACCACCAGCTCGTCGGCGACGCCCAGCACCTCGCCGAGCTTGTGACTGATCAGCACCACGGCGCGGCCCGACCCGGCGATCCGCCGGACGATGCGGAACAGGCGTACCGTCTCGGGCGGCGACAGCACCGAGGTCGGCTCGTCCAGGATCAGCAGCCTGGCGCCGATCGCCAGCGTGCGCAGGATCTCCAGCTGCTGGCGGATGGCGAGCGGCATCTGCCAGACCTGCGCCGAAAGATCGATCTCGAAGCCGAGCTCGGCCATCAGCGCACGCAGCTCAGGGCCGGCCTCGGACCGCTGCAGCAGGCGGCCGCGGTGCTGCGCCAGCGACAGGTTCTCGATGCCGGTGAGGGTGTCCACGAGCTTCAGCTGCTGGTGCACCATGCCGATGCCGGCGGCGACCGAGGCCTTGGGCGAGCCGAGCCGCAGCGGCGCGCCGGCGATCGTCACCGTGCCGGCGTCCGGCAGATAGAGGCCGGCGAGGACGTTCATCACCGTGGTCTTGCCGGCGCCGTTCTCGCCGACCAGCCCGAGCACCCGCCCGGCCGGGATCGCGAAGCCGACGTCGTCGTTGGCGAGCAGCGCGCCGAAGCGCTTGCTCACGCCCTCGATCCGAACGGCCTCGCGCTGCCCTGCCGGCGCCCCGAGCGGCGGCCGGCCCGGCGCGACCGGCGGGTCGGTCGCCGGTTCGGCCATGGTCGTGAACGCGCCGGATCAGCGGTTCGGGATCTTGCCCACCACGCCGTCGATGAGCCAGTTCATGCCGTTGATGTCGTCGATCGATAGCGTCTGGCCGGCCTTGACCACCTCGTTGCCCTCGTTGTCGCGCAGCGGGCCCTGCCAGTAGTCGAGCGAGCCGTCGATCAGCGCCTGGCGCTTCGCCTCGACCGTCGCCTTGACGTCGGCCGGCACCGCGTCGTTGAGCGGCGCCAGCGACACCGTGCCGTCGTCGAGGCCGCCATAGAACTCGCCGGGTGCGAAGCTGCCGTCCTTCACCATCGCGACCGCCTTGAGGTAGAACGGGCACCAGTTCCAGACCGTGCCGGTGAGGTAGCGGTCGGGGGCGAAGCCGCTCATGTCGGATTCCGAGCCGATCGCCCAGGCGCCCTTCTCGGCCGCGCCCTGCACCGGCGATGGCGTGTCCTGGTGCTGCGCGATCACGTCGGCGCCCGCCTCGACCAGCGCCACCGCGGCCTGCTTCTCGGCCGGCGGGTCGTACCAGGACAGGGTCCAGACCACGCGGACCTCGGCGTCCGGATTGGCCTCGCGGACGCCGAGCGTGAAGGCGTTGATGCCGGCGATCACGGTCGGGATCGGCTGCGCCGCGACGAAGCCGATCACGTCGCTCTCGGTCATCGCGCCGGCGACCAGGCCGGTCAGGTAGCGGCCGTCCCAGAGCTTGCCGTAGTAGTTCAGGATGTTGTCGGCCGGCGCCACGGTCGGCGTGATACCGAAGAAGTGCTTGTCGGGGTGCTGCTGCGCGACCTGCTGGGTGAACGGCTGGTAGCCGAAGGCGGTCGCGAAGATCAGGTCGTTGCCGGCCTCGAGGAACTGCTGCTCGACATTGGCGACGTCCGGCGTCTCGGGCACCGACTCGACGAACGAGGTGGCGATCCCGGTCTCGGCCTCGAGGCACTGGCGGCCCTGGTCGTGGCGATAGGTCCAGCCGGCATCGCCGACCGGCCCGACATAGATGAACGCGGCGCTGAGGTCGTCGCTCTGGGCCATGGCGGGTGCGGCCGCCGGCAACAGACAGAGCGATAGGGCAACGGCCCTGGACGAAACGGCTGCCATTTCTGCCTCCTTTGGTGCTCGGCGCGCGTGCGCTCGCTTATGGCTCGTCGGGCAACGCCCCGACCGCTCTCAGCATGGCGAAGTCGGCGGGGCTGGGCCCGCCCACGCTGACCACCGGCGTGCCCTTGTCGGCGGCCACGGCGTGCCGGACGCCGGGCGGCACGTGGATCACGTCGCCCGCACGGAACTCCAGCTTCCGGTCGTGGTCGTAGTCCGTGACCGTGCCCTCGCCCGCGAGGATGTAGATCGTGTCCTCCGAGGAGGCGTGGCGGTGCGGGACGTTGGCCTCGCCCGGTTCCATCCGGACGTAGTTCATGTTCGCGCTCTCGGACCCTACGCCCGGCCAGACCACCAGCCGGGCGTCCTTCGAGATGAGCGGCAGCATGACGTCGGGCTTGTCCCTGTGAAACACGCGAATCGCCATGCTCGCCTCCGTGCTGCAGCGCTAGCGCAACTTACCCCTTTGTTCGGCCGGTCGGTAGAGGGCAGGGTCGGCGGGACACGGGCCGCCCAGCAGCAGGATGCCGGCGGCGCCGGCCTCGAACGCGTAGGCCGTGCCGGGCTCGACGAAGATCATCGAGCCTTCCACCAGCTCCTCGCCCTGATCGCTGTCCTGATCGCGCACGACGCCCTCGCCGCGGATCACGTAGTAGGCAGCCTCCATCGCGTGCCGCAGAGGGACCGTGCGGCTGCCGCGCGCGAGCTCGATCCGGTGCATCGTGCGGAAGCTCGCGCCGATCTCCGGCCAGACGATCGGCCGCGCCGCACCTTCGCCCTCGACGATCGGCAGCGGCGGCCCATGGTCGGCGGCACGAAGGACGCGCACCTCGCCTGGCGCCTGCTTCACGCAAATCCTCCCTGACGCCCTTGCGTTAGGCATGAACATAATTCAAGCGATTTGATGCCGATGAATATGCAGCTTGCCACGGAGCGAGGCAAGTGGTGTGTTGCCGTGATAGGCTGGGATCCAGGCGGCGGATCACCACGGATTGCCGATGATGCGTACGCGCGGCGCTCCTCCGAGCAACGAGACATCGATCGCCATGAATTACACCCTGGCGACGATCGGCGCTCGGATCCGCCAGTTCCGCACTCAGAAGGGGCTGACGCTGCAGGCCCTGGGGCGGGTGACCGGGCTCAGCCCGTCGATGCTGAGCCTGGTGGAGCGCGGCAAGACGAGCCCCTCGATCGGCACGCTGATCGTCGTCTGCTCGGCGCTCGAGGTGCATATGAGCGACCTCGTGGCGGTGGAGGAGCGCACCCCGCGAGATCCGGTCTCGCACCGCGCCGAGCAGCCGGTGTTCCAGACGGCGGCGGGCGTGCTGCGCCGGGTGCTGCGCGCCGACAACGCGCGCGGCGTCGAGATCGCGATCAACGAGTACGCGCCCGACACCGGCAGCGCTGCGGCGCCGGTGCACCATGCCGGCCACGAGTACGGCGTCGTCCTCGAGGGCAGGCTCACGGTCGAGGTCGACGGCATCCGGCATGTCCTGGATCCGGGGGACCTGATTTCCTACGAGTCGTCGCGCGACCATCGTATCTGGAACTATGGCGCCGACCATGCCAAGGCGTTGTGGGTGAACCTGGAAAGGGCGTAGGCATGAAGCCGGCCGCCTTCGCCTACCACGCGCCGCGCAGCCTCGACGAAGCGCTGGCGCTGCTCGCCGAGCACGCCGACGAAGGCAGGCTCCTGGCGGGCGGCCAGAGCCTGGTGCCGGCGATGAACTTCCGCCTGGCCCGGCCGGCCGTGCTGATCGACATCAACCGCATCGCCGCCCTCGACTTCCTGGGCGAGGCGGACGGCTGGCTGCGGATCGGCGCGCTGACCCGCCATCTGGCCTTCGAGCGCCCTGTCGCAGCCGGGCCGCTCGCCACGCTGCTGCCGCAGGTCGCGTGGCACGTGGCGCATCTGCCGATCCGGGTGCGCGGCACGTTCGCCGGCAGCTTGGCGCATGCCGACCCCGCCGCCGAATGGAGCCTGGTCGCGGCGACGCTGGCCGCCGAGATTGTGGCGCTGAGCCGCGCCGGCGAGCGCACTCTCCCGGCAGACGGCTTCTTCCGCACGGCGTTCACCACGGCGCTGCGCCCGGACGAGCTGATCGCCGAAGTGCGCCTGCCGCTGCTGGGCGAGGACTGGCGCTGCGGCTTTGCCGAGTTCAGCCGGCGCAAGGGCGACTTCGCGCTGGCCATGGCGCTCGCCGCCGTGCGCCTCGAGGACGAGCGAATCGCGGCGGCGCGGCTCGGCGTCGGCGGCGTCGAGCACCGGCCGCGGCGGATCGAGGCGGCCGAGGCGCTGCTGCTCGGCGAGAGCGCTCGCCCGGAGGTTCTGGCCGCGGCCGCCGACGCCGTCGCGGCGGCGCTCGAGCCGGTCGAGGACATCCATGCCTCGGCCGAGTACCGCCGCGATCTCGCCCGGGTCATGGCCCGCCGTGCCCTCGAGGGGGCGCTCGCGTGAGCTGGATCGGACGGCCGATCCCGCGCCTCGAGGACCCCGCTTTGCTGACCGGGCAGGGGCGCTTCGTCGCCGACACGGCGCAGGGCGCCGCCGCCGTCCGCTTCGTGCGCAGTCCGGTCGCGCGCGGCCGCATCCTCGGCATCGACGTACCCAACGACCTGCCGGCCGGGGTCCGCGTGATCACCGCCGCGGACCTCGCCGACGTGCGGCCGATCCGGCCGCTGCTGCATCGTCCCGACTACGTCGCGATCGGCCAGCCGGCGCTCGCGGCCACCTGCGTGCGCCATGTCGGCGAGCCGGTCGCGGCAGTCGTGGCGCCGGGCGCGGCGCAGGCCGAGGACGTCGCCGAACTGGTGTTCGTCGAGATCGAGCCGGAGGAGGCGGTCGCCGACCTCGACCTCGCGCTCGCGGCGGGCGCGCCGCAGGTGCACGCCGAGGCCCCCGGCAATCTCCTGATCGACGGCCGGCTCGCGACTGAGGGCTTCGATGCGGCGGTCGCGGCGGCAGCGCATCTGGTCGAGATCGAGGTCTGCTCGCGCCGCCAGAGCGCCATGCCGCTCGAGGCGCGCGCCGCGCATGCGAGCTTCGAGCGCGCGACCGGGCGGGTCACGCTCACCTGTTCGGTGCAGATGCCGCACATGCTGCGCACCGCGATCGCCGACCATCTCGGCATGCGCGAGAGCGACCTTCGCGTCGTGGCGCCCGACGTCGGCGGCGCCTTCGGCCAGAAGATGTCGCTGTTCCCCGAATATCTGGTGCTGGTCTGGCTGGCGCGAAGGCTGCGCGGCGCGGTCGCCTGGATCGAGGACCGGCGCGAGAACCTGACCGCCTCGGCGCACGGCCGCGACCAGCGCCACCGGGTGCGCGGCGCCTTCGCCGCCGACGGCCGACTGCTCGCGCTCGAGGGCGACCTGCGCTGCAATGTCGGGGCCTATTCCTCCTACCCGGTGACCTGCGGCGTCGAGCCGCTGATGGCGCTGGCCGAGCTGCCGGGGCCCTACGACGTCCGTCACTACAGGGCGCGCGCCCGCGGCGTCGCCACCAACACCTGCATGATGGCGCCCTATCGCGGCGTGTCGCGGCCGGTGATCACGCTGGCGATGGAGCGGCTGATGGACTGCGCGGCCGACCGGCTGGGCCTCGATCCGGTCGAGCTGCGGCGCCGCAATCTGGTCCGCGCCTTCCCCTACCGCTCCGCGACCGGGCTGTTGTTCGACGAGGGCAGCTATCTCGATTGCCTGGAGCGGGCGGCCGCTACCGTCGACCTGCCGGCGTTCCGGGCGCGGCAGGCGGCGGCGCGCGCCGCCGGGCGCTTCCTGGGCGTCGGCTTTTGCGTGTTCAGCGAGCGCACCGGCTACGGCACGCCCGCCTTCGCCGCGCGCGGCATGGAGATCGCGCCGGGCTACGAGCGCGTCGAGATCGCGATGGACCCCTCGGGCAACCTCGAGGCGCGGATCGGCGCCTCGCCGCACGGCCAGGGGCTCGCGACGACGCTCGCCCAGCTGATCGCCGACGAGCTCGGCGTCGAGCCGGCGCAGATCCGCATCGCGCATGGCGACACCGACCGGACGCCCTATGGCTGGGGCACCTTCGCCAGCCGCTCGCTGGTGATCGCGGGCGGCGCCTGCAAGCTCGCGGCCGCCGCTCTGCGCGACCGGCTGGCACGGCTCGCCGGCCACCTGCTGGAGGCGGACCCCGGCGACGTCGAGTTCGCCGACGGCCGCGCCCGCGTGCGCGGCACCGATCTGAGCATCGAGCTCGCGACCCTGGCGCGGCAAGCGTACCACCAGAGCCACCGCTTCGGCGATGCGCACGATCCGTATCTCGCCGCGCACGCGACCTACGATCCGGCCGGCACGTTCTCCAACGCCACGCACGCGGCGATCGTCGAGGTCGACCCGGAGACCGGCCATGTCGCGATCGAGCGTTTCCTGGTGGTCGAGGACGCGGGCGTGCTGATCAATCCGATGATCGCCGACGGCCAGGTGCACGGCGGCGTCGCCCAGGGGATCGCGCATGCGCTGTTCGAGGAGATCGTCTACGACGACGAGGGCAACATCCTGACGGCCTCGCTTGCCGACTACCTGCCGCCGACCTGCGCCGAGATCCCGCCGATCGAGGTCCAGCACCTCGTGACCGAGAGCGATGCGACCCTGACCCGGGCGAAGGGGCTCGGCGAGGGCGGCGCCATCGGCGCGCCGGCGGCCGTGCTCAACGCGATCGCCGATGCGCTCAAGCCGTTCGGGGTGGGCGTGTTCGAGATGCCGGCGACGCCGCAGCGGCTCCGGGCGCTGATCCGCACCGCGCAGGCGGGGGAGGTGCCATGACCGAGAAGGTGACGCTCCATATCAACGGCGTGCGCTACGAGGCCGAGGTCGAGCCGCGCCGCACGCTGGCCGATGCGATCCGCGACGACTGCGGCTTGACCGGCACGCATCTCGGCTGCGAGCACGGCGTCTGCGGCGCCTGCACGGTGCTGCTCGACGGCCGGCCGGTGCGCTCCTGCCTGATGTTCGCGGTGCAGGCGGAGGACGCCGAGATCCGCACCGTCGAGGGGCTCGCCGACGGCGACCGGCTGCATCCGCTGCAGGAGGCGTTCTGGCGGCATCACGGCCTGCAATGCGGCTTCTGCACGCCCGGCTTCCTGATGCTGGCGGCGGGCGTGCTCGAGGCCGACCCGGAGATCGGCGACGCGGCCCTGCGCGACGCGCTGTCCTCGAACCTCTGCCGCTGCACCGGCTACCAGAACATCCTGAAGGCGGTGCGCGCCGCGGCGGCCGAGATGCGGGCATGGCCGTCGGCCGATCGATAAGGCGGCTCGAAGACCGGCCGCTGCTCACCGGACAAGGCAGGTTCGCGGCCGACATCGGCTTTCCGGGCCAGCTGCACCTGCGGGTGGTGCGCTCGCCCGTGGCCTTCGGCCGGCTGCTCGCGGTCGAGACCGGCGACGCGCTGGCCCTGCCCGGCGTCGCCGCCGTCTGGACCGGCGCGGACGTCGCGGCGACCCCGCCGATCGACTTCCGCCAGGTGCGCGTGCCCGGCCTCGAGCCCTACCGCCAGAGCGTGCTGGCGCAGGACCATGTGCGCTATGTCGGCGAGCCGATCGCGGCGGTGCTCGCCGCCGATCCCTATCTCGCCGAGGACGCCGCCGAGCTCGTGCTCGTCGAGATCGAGGAGCTGGAGCCCACGCTCGACGCCGCCGGCGTGCCCGGCGCGTTCGCGCCCGGCATCTCGGCCGAGGCTGCGATCGTCGAGAAGGCGTACGGCGACCTGCAGGCGGCTTTCGCGGCGGCGCATGCGATCGTCGAGCTGCGGCTCGCCGTCGGCCGGCACAGCGGCGTGCCGCTCGAGACGCGCGGCGCCGTCGCCCGGTTCGATCCGGCGCGCGGGCTGCTCGAAGTCTATGGCGCGGCGAAGATCCCGCACATCAACCGCCGCGCCATCGCGGCCATGCTGGGCCTGCCTCTGGAGCGCCTGCATCTCTACCAGGACCATGTCGGCGGCGGCTTCGGCATCCGCGGCGAGCTCTACCCCGAGGACGTGCTGGTCTGCCTCGCGGCGCTGCGCCTGCAACGGCCGGTCAAGTGGATCGAGGACCGGCGAGAGCATCTCCTGGCGGCCAACCACTCGCGCGATCAGGTGCACGAGATCCGCGCCGCGATCGATGCGCGCGGCTTCATCCTCGGCCTCGACGACGAGTTCTGGACCGACCAGGGCGCCTATGTCCGCACGCATGCGGCGACGGTCACGGACCTCACGGCGGCGATCCTGCCGGGTCCCTACCGGGTACCGGCCTACCGGGCGCGCGGTCACATCCG
>DASUGG010000239.1:0-3936 GCA_036274135.1 Geminicoccaceae bacterium | reverse complement strand
AGCGCGCCGCCCGGTCGAGCCACGGTGACCCTACCGGCGCGCTGGGATCGTCGAGGTGCCAGATCGCGAGCCTGGCCCGCACGCAGGCGGCACGGCTGCGATAGAACGCCACGAGCGGCGCGGGCGGTCGGTCACCGGTGCCGCCCGCATAGACGTCGAGTGCGATCGCGCCGACGGACGCGTCGCCGAGCCGCTCCGATTCCAGGGCGAGGAACGCGAGCTCGCCGACTGGATCGACGATCCGAAGGTCGAGGCTGAACTCGAGGCGGTCGACGATGACGGGCTCGGCGAGCAGATAGACATGCTCGGGACGGAGGTCGCCGTGGCCCTCCACGAGGTGCGAGGCCCGCTCGCCGATCAGCTCGTGCCGCTCGCGAAGGAACGCGCGCTGCGCCTCGACCACGCGCTCGGTCCTGGCGAGCGACACGCGGTGCGCCGCTTGCGCCAGGACCTCGCGGTCGGCGTCGATCTCTCGCTCGATCCTACTGCTGTACTCGTAGGGCTCGAGCGTCAGGCGCGATGAATCGACATAGAAGGCGGTCATCCGCTCGAGCGCCCGACGCAGGCGGGCGCGGTCGACCTCGCCGCGGGCGATGGCGACGTCGAGGCGCTGGCCGGCCGGCAGGCGGCGCATCTTGACCAGCCAGTCCACGAGATTTCCTTCGCCGCCGAGCTGCAGCCCGCCGGCCGCATTCTCGACCAGACGCACCGTGCCGAGATAGACGTCGCCGGCAAGAGGGCGGTTGAGGCCGATCTCCGCCTCGCAATAACGGCCGCGCGCGGCGAGACTGGCGTAGTCCAGTGAAGCGGCGCGCACGGGCTTCTTCAGCTTGTAGGCGTGGCGCTCGGTGAGGAACACCCAGGACATGTGGGTCTCGATCGCCTCGACGCGCCGCGCGCCTTCAGGATAGCTGGCGGGATCCTTCAGGAACGCGACCTTGGCCGCCAGTGCGGCCTGCTCCCGGTCGTTTTCAGCCTCCAGCTTCATGTTGTGAACCTCGATGCCGGCGCCGCCGCGCGTCGAGAGCGCCTCAGCCGCGATCGGGCGACGGCGGCTCGCTCAGTAGGGCGTCGAGGCGGGCGCGCTCCGTCGGGCTGAGCGGCGGGCTCGCCGTCTCCTCCGCCGGGCGCCTGCGGAGATAGACCACGATGCCGCCGCCGGCGAGCAGCAGCAGCGCCAGCGGCCCGAACCACAGGCCCCAGGTGGCTGGCTCGACCGGCGGCTTGAGCAGCACGAAGTCGCCATAGCGGGCGGTCAGGAACGCGATGATCTGCTCGTCGCTGTCGCCGGCGAGCAGGCGCTCGCGCACCAGCCGGCGCAGATCGTGCGCGAGGTCGGCGTCGGAGTCGTCGATCGACTGGTTCTGGCAGACGAGGCAGCGCAGCTGCCGCGAGAGCGCGCGGGCGCGCTGCTCGAGCGCCGGATCGGCCAGGATCTCGTCCGGGCTGGTCGCCGCCTGCGCGGCGGACGCCAGCGGCGCGGTCAGGCAGGCGGCGAGAAAGAAGGCGCAGAGCCAGCGCCTCACCGGCTCAGCTCCGCCAGCATCGGCCGCAGCGTGCGGTCGAGGTCGCGCGCCTGAATCGGGCCGACGAAGCGATAACGGATCCGCCCCTCGGCGTCGATCACGAAGGTCTCCGGCACGCCGTACACGCCCCACTCGATGCCGACCCGGCCGCTGCGGTCGGCGCCGATCTTCTCGAACGGATCGCCCATCTCGGCGATCCACGCCTTGGCCTGATCGGGCGGGTCCTTGTAGTTGATGCCGAAGATCGGCACGCCGTCGGCGGCGAGCCGCATCAGCACCGGGTGCTCGACCCGGCAGGGCACGCACCAGGACGCGAACACGTTCACCAGGACGACCCGCCCCTTCAGATCGTCGCTCGAGAGGCCATCGCCGCCTTCGAGGCCGGGCAGCTCGAAGGCCGGCACCGACCGGTCGATCAGCGCCGACGGCAGGGTGGTCGGATCGCGGGTCAGGCCGACCGCGAGGCCGATACCGACGGCGCCGAACACCAGCACCGGGACCAGGTAGAGCAGCCGCCGCACGTTCAAGCTTCCGCCCCCGTCAGGTGCGCGCCGCCGCCGGCGCCAGGCGGGCACGCGCCAGGCTCGGGGCGCCGACGCGATGGCGGCGGTCGCTCAGCGAGATCAGCCCGGCGAGCCCCATGATCGCGATGCCGCCCCAGATCCACATGACCAGCGGGTTGACGTAGAGCCGCACGGTGTGCCCGCCCGGCGTGCCCTCGGCCGGATCGCCCAGCACGACGTAGAGGTCGCGCCAGAAGCCCATGTCGATGCCGGCTTCCGTGGTCGGCTGGGCCTCGACCGGGTAGTAGCGCTTCTCCGGCGTCAGGGTCGCCACCGGGCTGCCGTCGCGCGTGACCGCGATCACCGCACGGCGCCGGACATAATTGGGCCCCTCGCCGTCCTCGAGCCGCTCGAGGGTGAAGCCGTAGCCGGCGAGCTCCGCGGTCTGGCCCGGCTGCATCACCAGGATCGCCTCGCTCTGCCAGGCGCTCGACGCGGTCACGCCGGCGACGAACACGCCGACGCCGAAATGCGCGAGCGTCATGGCGTAGCTGGCGCGCGGCAGGCCGCGGGCGCGCTGCCAGCTCTGCGCGAGCGGCAGCCGCAGCAGCTGCACGCGGGAGATCAGCTCCCACACAGAGCCCGCCATCACCCAGACCGCGATGGTCATGGCGCCGGCCGCGAGCAGATCGCCGCCGCGGCGAAGGCCGAGTTGCACGAGCAGGGCGAGGCCGGCGATCAGCAGCGCGCCCTTCAGCCGGCCGAGCACGCCGGGCAGATCGCCGCGCTTCCACGCGAGCATCGAGCCTATCGGGATCGCGATCAAGAGCGGCACCATCAGCGGCACGAAGGTCGCATCGAAATAGGGCGGCCCGACCGAGATCTTGGGCCCGCCCACCGCCTCGAGCAACAGGGGGTAGAGCGTGCCGAGCAGGACGGTGGCGCAGGCCGTCGCGAGCAGCAGGTTGTTCAGCAGCAAGGCGCCCTCGCGCGAGATCGGCGCGAACAGGGCGCGGCCCTGCAGGGCCGGCGCGCGCCAGGCGTAGAGCACGAGCGAGCCGCCGATCGCGACCGCCAGCAGCGCCAGGATGAACACGCCGCGCGCCGGGTCGAGCGCGAAGGCGTGCACCGAGGTCAGCACGCCCGAGCGCACGAGGAAGGTGCCGAGCAGCGACAGCGAGAATGCCAGGATGGCGAGCAGAATGGTCCAGCTCTTCAGGCCGTCGCGCTTCTCGACCACGATCGCCGAGTGCAGCAGCGCGGTCGCGGCGAGCCACGGCATGAACGAGGCGTTCTCGACCGGGTCCCAGAACCACCAGCCGCCCCAACCGAGCTCGTAGTAGGCCCAGTAGCTGCCGAGCGCGATGCCCAAGGTCAGGGCGCCCCAGGCGGCGAGCGTCCAGGGCCGCACCCAGCGTGCCCAGCTCGCGTCGACGCGGCCCTCGATCAGCGCCGCGATGGCGAAGGCGTAGGCCATCGAAAGGCCCACATAGCCGGTGTAGAGCATCGGCGGATGGGCGGCGAGCGCCGGGTCCTGCAGGATCGGGTTGAAGCCCTGGCCGTCCAGCGGCGCCGGATCGAGGCGATCGAACGGGTTCGAGGTGAACAGCATGAAGGCCAGGAAGCCGAGCCCGATCAGCCCTTGCACCGCCAGCACGCGGCCCCGGAACGGCGGCGGCAGGTTGTTGCCGAGCAGCGCCACGCCGGCGCCGTAGAGCGCCAGGATCCAGACCCACAGGACCAGCGAGCCCTCGTGATTGCCCCACGCCGCGGCGATCTTGTAGATCAGCGGCTTGCTCGAGTGCGAGTTGGCGGCGACGGCGGCGATCGAGAAGTCGGAGACCGCGAAGCCCAGGATGAGTGCGGCGAACGCGACGGTGAGGAATACGAACTGGCCGAGCGCGCTC
>DASUGG010000238.1:0-12477 GCA_036274135.1 Geminicoccaceae bacterium | reverse complement strand
ATGTGCCGGTCGTGCCGAATGCGCCGCTGCCGCCGGAGCTTGAGCAGCTGCGCGGCCCGCTGGTGGTCGGGCTCACGATCCACCCGGAGCCGCTGGTGCAGATCCGCATGAGCCGGCTCCGGCAGCTGCGTGCCGAGCAGGCTCGGATCGGGCCGCGCTTCGAGGGCGATTATGCCGAGCTGGAGCGGGTGCGCGAGGAGCTGCTGCACGCGCGCCGCCTGTTCACGCGCCACGGCTGGCCGGTGATCGACGTCACGCGCCGCTCGGTCGAAGAAAGCGCGGCGGCGCTGCTGCAGCTGCTTCGGGCGCGCGACGAGGAGGTTCGCGGCGCCGCCTCCGAGCAGAGCGAGGCGCCGTGATCGGCAGCTATGCGGGCCTCGGCGGGCAGCGTCGCCGCGGTCGCCGTCGCGGCTCCTGGACCGCGTTCCGCTTCTTGCTCGGCATGGCCGGCGTCGCGGCGGTCGGCGGCTACGGCTATCAGGTCGGCGTGGCCGCGAACCAGGCCTGGACCGACAGGCTCGAGGCCGATCTGCAGCACGTTCGGCAGGACAATCTGAACCTGCGCGACGAGCTCGCACAGACCGCCCTCGGCGCGAGCAGTGCCCAGACCGAGCTCGAGGCGCTGCGGCGTCGCTACGCGGCCGAGGTGCCGGACGGCGAGCTCGCGGATCTGTTCGCGCAGATCGAGGAGCAGTTGCGCGCCGGCGTCGACAGCGGGCGGCTCGCCTTCCTGATCGATGCCGCCGGGCAGGAGGTCACTTGCGCCGAGGCGCCGGTCACCAAGCGATTCCGGCCACACACGCCGATCACGCCCGGGCCGGTCAGCGCGGTCCGCTTCGGCGACCGGATCACCGTGACCGCGACCGCGGAATCGGCCCTCGACGCCGACGGCCAGCCCGAGGCCTGGTATGACCCGGCAAGGCCCGTGCAGCTCGTGTTCCGGACCTTGGACGGCCGCGAGCTGCAGGTCGACGGCGCGCTGCCGCTGGCGCACCGGATGCTGGTCGACGGGATGGAATACCGCTTCAGCGCGATCGCCGGGCCGACCTCCTTCGTCGAGATCACCGGCCAGGCCTGCCCGTTTCCCTAGTCCGGCCGCGCCCCGGCCCCGAGAGCCGACGTCGGCCGCGCTATTCGGCGGCGGTCTGGTACGCCTCGAGCGGCGGACAGCTGCAGACCACGTGGCGATCGCCGTAGACGTTGTCGACCCGGCCGACCGGCGGCCAGTACTTGTCCTCCTGCAGGCTCGCCTGCGGGAAAAACGCCTGCTCCCGGCCGTAGCGGTACGGCCAGTCGCCGACCAGGAGGTCGGCGGTATGCGGCGCGTTGCGCAGCACGCTGTCTGCGGCGTCGATCTCGCCCGCCTCGATCGCCCGGATCTCGCCGCGAATCGCGATCATGGCGTCGCAGAACCGGTCGAGCTCGGTCTTCGACTCGCTCTCGGTCGGCTCGATCATCAGCGTCTCGGGCACCGGCCAGGACATGGTCGGCGCGTGGATGCCGTAGTCGACCAGCCGCTTGGCGACGTCCTCGACCGTGATGCCGCAGGACTGCTTGATCGCGCGCAGATCGACGATGCACTCGTGCGCCACCCAGCCGCCCTCGCCGCTGTAGACGATCGGGTAGTGCGGCGCGAGGCGCCTGGCGACGTAGTTGGCGCTCAGGACCGCGACCTCGGTCGCGCGCCGCAGGCCGGGCCCGCCCATCATCGCGATATAGGCCCAGGAGATCGGCAGGATCGAGGGCGAGCCCCAGGGCGCTGCCGACACCTGCCCGATCGTGGCGCCGTCCGCCGCCGGGTTGACGCCCGGCACCACGGCGTGGTCCGGCAGGTAGGGCGCCAGATGGCGCTTCACGCCGATCGGTCCCATGCCCGGCCCGCCACCGCCATGCGGGATGCAGAAGGTCTTGTGCAGATTGAGGTGGGCGACGTCGGCGCCGAGCTCGGCCGGCCGGCAGATGCCCACCAGCGCGTTCAGATTGGCGCCGTCCAGGTAGACGAGGCCGCCATGGTCGTGGATCGCCTGGCAGATCTCGCGAATCGCCGCCTCGAACACGCCGTGCGTCGAGGGATAGGTGATCATCAGCGCCGCGAGCCTGTCGCGGTGCGCCGCGGCCTTGGCGCGCAGATCCTCGAGATCGACGTTGCCGTGCTGGTCGCAGCCGACGACCACCACCGACAAGCCGGCCATCGTCGCGCTCGCCGGGTTGGTGCCGTGCGCCGAGGACGGGATCAGGCAGACGTCGCGATGACCCTCGCCGCGGCTCTGGTGATACCTGCGGACGACCAGCAGGCCGGCATACTCGCCCTGGCTGCCGGCGTTGGGCTGCAGCGAGATCGCATCGAAGCCGGTGATCTCGGCCAGCCAAGCCTCGAGGTCCTCGAACAGCCGGCGGTAACCCTCCGCCTGCTCGCGCGGCGCGAACGGATGCAGCGCGCCGAACCCCGGCCAGGTGATCGGCATCATCTCGGTCGCCGCGTTCAGCTTCATGGTGCACGAGCCGAGCGGAATCATCGTGCGATCGAGCGCCAGATCCTTCGCCTGCAGGCGGCGCAGGTAGCGCATCATCTCGGTCTCGCTGTGATGCCGGTTGAAGATCGGATGCCGCAGGAAGGCGCTGCGGCGCCGCAGCGCCTCGGGCACGCACTCCTCGACCTCGCGATCGAGGCCGTCGATCGCGCCGTCGTCCGTGTCGATGCCGAAGGCCTGCCAGACCGCGGCGACATCCTGCCGCCGCGTGGTCTCGTCGAGCGCGATGCCGAGGCGGTCGGCGTCGACCGGGCGCAGATTGATGCCCCGCCCGCGGGCCGCCTCGACGATCACTTCCGCCTTGCCGGGCACGCGCACGCTGATCGTGTCGAAGAAGGCAGGCGTCGTGACCTCGATGCCGGCGTGGCGCAGCCCGGCGGCCAGAATCTGGGTCAGCCGATGCGCCCGGGCCGCGATCGTGGCGATGCCCTGCGGTCCGTGCCAGACGGCGTAGAGCGCGCCGATCACGGCGAGCAGCACCTGGGCGGTGCAGATGTTGCTCGTGGCCTTCTCCCGCCGGATATGCTGCTCGCGGGTCTGCAGCGCCATGCGCAGGGCCGGCCGGCCGCGGCTGTCGATCGAGACGCCGATCAGCCGGCCCGGCATCAGCCGCTTGTAACGGTCGCGCGTGGCGAAGAACGCGGCATGCGGGCCGCCATAGCCCATCGGCACGCCGAAGCGCTGGGCGCTGCCGATCGCGATGTCGGCGCCGAGCTCGCCCGGCGGCGTGAGCAGGGCGAGGCTCAGCAGGTCGCAGGCCATGATCGCGAGCCCGCCCTGCGCCTGCAGCCTGGCGATCGCATCGCGATGGTCGCGCACGGCACCGCTCGAGCCCGGGTAGTGCAGCAGGCCGCCGAACACCGCGAGTCGCTCGAGATCGCGTTGCGGGTCGCCGACCACGACCTCGAAGCCGAACGCCGCGGCGCGCGTGCGGATCACGGCCAAGGTCTGCGGATGGCAGTCGGCATCGACGAAGAAGGTGTCGGCCTGCGAGCTGGCCGAGCGCTTGGCCATGGCCATCGCCTCGGCGGCCGCGGTCGCCTCGTCGAGCAGCGACGCGTTGGCGAGCTCCAGCCCGGTCAGGTCCGCGACCATCTGCTGGAAGACGAGCAGCGCCTCGAGGCGGCCCTGGCTCACCTCGGCCTGATAGGGTGTATAGGCCGTGTACCAGCCAGGGTTCTCCAGCACGTTGCGCAGGATCACCGACGGCGTGAACGTGCCATAGTAGCCCATGCCGATCATCGACGTCAGCAGCCGGTTGCGGGCGGCGAGGCCGTGCAGCGTCGCCAGCGCCCGGTCCTCGCTGATCGCCGGCGGCAGCGCCAGCGGTCGCGCGGTGCGGATCGCGGGCGGCGTCGCCCGCTCGATCAGCTCGTCGAGGGAGCCCGCGCCCACCACCTCGAGCATCGCGCCGATCTCGGCCTCGTCGGGGCCGATGTGGCGTCGCACGAAGGCGCCCGGTGCTTCCAGCTCGGCCAGGGAAGGTCTCGTCATGTTGGGTTCCTCGCGAGCGTCCGGCTCGGCCGCGCTCAGGTCTGGCTCTCGACGAAGCCGCGATACGTGTCGGCGTCCATCAGGGCGTCGAGTTCGGCGGGCTTCGCGATCCTGAGCTTGCAGAACCAGCCGGCGCCCTCGGCGTCGCCGTTGACGAGCGCCGGATCGTTGCTCAGGGCGTCGTTCACCTCGACCACCTCGCCGCTGATCGGCGCATAGACGTCGCTTGCCGCCTTGACGCTCTCGATCACCGCCATGGCGGCGTTCTGGCTGACCACGCGGCCGACCTCCGGCAGCTCGACGAACACCACGTCGCCGAGCTGCTCCTGGGCATGCTCGGAGATGCCGACGGTCGCGATGCCGCCGTCGGCGCGGACCCATTCGTGCTCCTTGGTGTAGCGAATGTCGGACATGGCGGCTCCAGCGGCGCGACCTGATCAGCGCGCATAGCGGTGGGGGACGAAAGGCGTCTCGACGATACGGGCCGGCAACGGCCGGCCGCGGACGATCAGCAGGACCGGCGTGTCGGGCCGGGCATGCGGGCTTGCGACATAGCCCAGCGCGATCGGCCCGCCGACCGTCGGACCGAAGCCGCCGCTGCTGACGAAGCCGATCGCACGGCCGTTGGCATCGTGGATCTCGGTACCCTCGCGCGCCGGCGCGCGCCCTTCCGGCCGGATGCCGACGAGCTTGCGCGGCGGACCTTCGCGCAGCTGGCGAAGGATCACCTCCGCGCCCGGAAAGCCGCCCTGCTCGCGCCAACGCTTGCCGATCGTCCAGGCGAGTCCCGCCTCGATCGGCGTGATCTCCGGCGTCAGCTCGTGGCCGTAGAGGCAAAGGCCGGCCTCGAGCCGCAGCGAATCGCGTGCGCCGAGACCCGCGGGTCCGACCTCCGGCTGGTCCAGCAGCAGCTTCGCCAGCGCCGTCGCGGCATCGGCCGCGACCGAGATCTCGAAGCCGTCCTCGCCGGTGTAGCCCGAGCGCGCGATCCGGCAGCGCTGGCCGGCAACGTCGAGCTCGGCCGCCTGCATGAAGCGCAGGCCCACGGCATCCGGCGCGAGCCGCGCCATCACGGCCGCGGCGGCGGGACCTTGCAGCGCCAGCAGGGCGCGATCGCTCAGCTCCTCGACCCGCAGCGCCGGCTCGAGGGCGGCGCGCAGGTGCGCGAGATCGGCCTCGCGGCAGGCGGCGTTGACCACGACGTGCAGGCCGTCCGCGGCCCGGCCGACGATCAGATCGTCGAGCACGCCGCCCTGCCGGTTGGTCAGCAGGGTGTAGCGCAGCCGGCCCTCGCGCAGCTCGGTGATATTGCCCGGCACCAGGGCCTCGAAGGCCTCGGCGGCGCGATCGCCATGCACCAGCACCTGGCCCATGTGGGAGACGTCGAACAGCGCGGCGGCGTCGCGGCACTGGCGATGCTCGGCCATGATCCCGGCCGGATACTGCACGGGCAGCGCCCAGCCGGCGAAGTCGACCATGCGGGCGCCGAGCTCGACATGCAGCGCGTGGAGCGGCGTGCGGCGCGGCTCGGATTCCCGATCGGCAGGGGATGCCGCGTCTTGCGATGGGCCGGCTCGTGACGGGTCGCTCAAGGCCCGGACCTCCAGAAGCTCCCGACCGACGCGTCCGCGTGCAGTCGCCAAGCCCCCTCTGTCCCGGACCTGAGAGATTCATCCAGCGCCAGGCGTGGCGCCGGACTTAACCCCTTCGGTGGAGGGTCGAACCCTCGCTCTCCAGAGTACCATCCCCCCGCGGTCCTGTAGCCTGAGAGTTTCCGGGGCGGTTGCTCCTTCGGCGTCGCGTCGACCGAGACGGCACGCGAGCTCTCCCGCGGGGATCAGCTGGTATCCGCCAACAGTAACCGCGGCGCCGGCGAAATCAAGCGCCGCCGTGCCCGACCGCCCTCGCGGCGGCTAGGGGTTCTCGGGGTCGAGCCGGCGGTGCATCTCGGCGTCGTCGAGCTGGAAGCCCAGGATCACGCTGTACTGCGCGCCCACCGCCGGTTCCACGCCCGGCATGTGGACGGTCATCTCCTGGCTGCTGCCGGCGCGCTGCGCCCCTTCGGGAAACGCGATGTCGGCGTCGAACAGCGGCTTGCTGAGGATCTCCTGCTCGGGCCCCAGGCTGGCGACGAAGTAGGTGAGCTGCAGCGGTCCGCCGCCATGGGCCGGCCCGCGCTCGGCGATCAGGCTGAAGCGCAGCCCGACGTCGACGCCGGCCTCGTCGTAGCGACAGGCGCTGACGAGGTCGGTCAGCACGGCAAGATAGCGGAGATCCTCCGGGCGGGGCGTCGAGCCGCTGCTGTAGTCGGCGGTGCGCTCGGCGCCCTTGAGCACGAGCACGGTGGGGCAGGGCGGCGCGGTCGGAGCGCTGGCGCCGCTGCACGCCGCCAGCAGCAGCGCGAGCGACCATGCGGCGAACGGGGTGGCGGCTGCTCCGGACTCGCCCACGGTGGCGTCGGCTCCCTTGACGATCCCGGCCCGCTGCGGCCGGGTGCGGCCCAGCCCGATCCAAGCTCGCGGCCGCGCGGCTCGCGCCCAGGTAGCGCAACTCGGCGCCGCTGGCAAGCTCGCGGCTGTGGCTGTAAAACCACTGTGCATTTGCGGTCAGACCGCCTAGGCTTGGCCGGTCCCATGGCTGTCCTTCGACGCGAACCCGAGACCGGCTCGAGCGGGCCCGTGCTGGCCGCCCTCGATCTCGGCACCAACAACTGTCGCCTGTTGGTGGCCCGCCCGCATGGCGACGCCTTCGACGTGCTCGACAGCTTCTCGCGCATCGTGCGGCTCGGCGAAGGGGTGGCCGGCAGCGGCCGGCTGACCGAGCGGGCGATGGCGCGTACGGTCGCGGCGCTCAAGGTCTGCGCCCGGATCATGGAGCGCCACGGCGTGACGCACAGCCGCTGCGTCGCAACCGAGGCGTGCCGGCGGGCGATGAACGGCGTCGCGTTCGTGAACCGGGTACGCCGGGTCACCGGCCTCCAGTTCGAGATCGTGCCGCACGAGCAGGAGGCGGAGCTGGCGCTGCTCGGCTGCCTGCCTCTGGTCGATCCCGACGCCGAGCAGGTGCTGCTGGTCGACATCGGCGGCGGCAGCACCGAGATCCTCTGGCTCGACCGCAGCCCCGCGGTCGGCGCGCAGCTGCGCTGCGTCGCCTCGGTGCCCATCGGCGTGGTGTCGCTGTCCGAAGCGTTCACCTCCGAGCCGGACGCCGCGACCTTCGCGGCGATGGTCGAGCGGGTGAGCGATCTGCTGGCGCCGATCGAGCTGGCTTACGGGATCGGCGGCGCCACCCGGGGCGCCCGGGCGCAGATGCTGGGCACCTCCGGCACCGTAACGACGCTCGCCGCGGTGCTGCTCGAGTTGCCGCGCTACGACCGGCGGATGATCGACGGGGTCACCCTCGACCCCGCCGAGATCGGCGTCGTGTGCCGCCGGCTGCGCGCGATGGACAACGCCGCCCGCACGGCGCATCCCTGCATCGGGCCCGGTCGCGCCGACCTCGTGGTCGCGGGTTGCGCCATTCTGGAGGGCCTGCTGCGCAGCTGGCCGGTCGACAGCCTGCGGGTCGCCGACCGCGGCCTGCGCGAGGGCATGCTGCACGGCCTGATGGGCCGCACGCTGGAGTGGGCGCTCGCGCCGGCGCCCAGCATGGTGGGCGCGAAGGACCGGGCGCCCGGCCGGCTGCTCGGCCACCGGGCGGTCTGATGCGCGGGCGCGGCGCGGCGCGGCTCGGCTCGGCCAAGGGGCGCCGCATCGCCTCGACCCGCTGGCTCACCCGTCACCTCGGCGATCCCTACGTGCAGCGGGCGCAGAAGGAGGGCTATCGCTCGCGCGCGGCGTACAAGCTGCTCGAGATCGACGAGAAATATCGCCTGCTGAGGCCGGGCCGCCGCGTGTTCGACCTGGGCAGCGCGCCCGGCGGCTGGCTGCAGGTGGCGACGCGGCGCGGCGCGCGCGTGGTCGGCGTCGATCTCGCGGAGGTGGAGCCGGTCGGCGATGCCGTGACGCTGCAGGGCGACATTTTCGACGAAGCCACGGCCGAGCGGATGGTCGCGGCGTCGGGCGGCCGGGCCGAGGTGCTGCTGAGCGATGTCGCCGCGCCCGCGACCGGCCGGCGCGGCGTCGATCGCCTGCGCGCCGAGGCGATCGGCGAGGCCGTGCTGGCGCTGCTGCCGCGGCTGCTCGCGCCGGGCGGCAGCCTCGTACTCAAGCTGCTGCGCGGCGCCGACACCGCGATCACCGGCGAGGTGCGCCGGCGGTTCGCCGCAGCGCGTCTGGTCCGTCCCCGGGCGACGCACCGGGAATCCTCGGAGATCTACCTGGTCGCCACCGGCTATCGCCCGCCCGCGGGCGCGGCAGACGAAGGCGGCGATCCGGCCCCCGACGGCTGATCCGAACGCCGCTTGCCCCGCGACAGGCCGGATCGGCCCGCCCGGCCCACGCTCCAACCGGGTCCCACCGCTCTGCTTTCTGCGGGTCATGACGGCCGCGTCCGGGCGACGGGAAGGCCCCGCCCGGCCCGCGCGCCGACCGCGTCCTCCGCCCCGCCTTCTCGCTGTCCGTAGCGGTCCGCGTCTGGCGACGGCGGTGGCGGAGCAAGGCGGCGATCCGGCCCTCACGGCTGATCCGGGCGCCGCGAGCCGGCGACAGGCCGGAGCGGCACCAGGCCCACTCGATCTGCCCTACAGCAACCTTCGTCCGGCGGCGGCCGAGCTGCGTCCGGCGCTATCGGCGGCAACGGCCCGGCCAGGCGAACCCCCGACCGCATCCGCGTCACGCGCCCATGGCAGCGGCTCCTCCGGTCGCGCGCGAGGACGAGGCGGCCGACCCGCCGCGGCTGCCGGCAGGCCCGGGGCGGCGCGCTCCGCCCGGCGCTCACGCCACCTCCTGAGCGCCGGGGCGGGCGATCCCGCCGCCCGGCGCATGCGCCACGGGCAGGTGCCCCGAGACGGCCGGCGCCATGGGGCCGGGCGGCGCATCGGCGACCCGGCAGCCGTTGCCGCCGGCCAGCGCCACGTCGAGCATCGCGCTCTCGGCGAGCTCCATCAGTTCCTGCAGCCCGTGTCCGTGCGTCGGGAACAGGGCGATGCCGACGCTCGCCGTCAGCGAGATCTCCTGCCCGTCGATCCGGAACGGCGGGGTCATCAGCCGGAGCAGCTTGTTCGCGAGGGCGTCGGCGACGTCGTCGCCGCAAAGCCCCTCGAGCAGGGCGATGAAGCCGCGCTCGCGCACCCGCGCCAGCGTGTCCGAGCGGCGGATGTTCGCCTTCAGCCGCTCGGCCAGCGCCCGCAGCAGGTCGTCGCCGAAGGCGCCGCCCGCCTGCTCGACGGCCCGCGGGCAACGGTCCGGCTCGATCGCGATCAGGCCGAGCGACTTCCCCTGGCGCTCGGCGCGCGCGACCGCCCGCTCGAAGCGCTCGGCCAGCAGCAGCCGGTTGGCGAGCCCGGTCAGCGGATCGTGGCGCGCGTGGCGGATCCGGAACAGCTCGAGGCGCTTGCGCTCGATCGAGGTCACGATGGCGCGGCGCATGGCCGTCGGGCTCGCCGGGCTCTTCGGGAGGAGATCCTGCGCGCCGCCCCGCACCGCCTCGCACGCGAACAGCACGTCCTCGGCATCGCGGCCGCCATACACGATGATCGGCAGGTCCGGCGCGCGCTCGTGCACGCTGCTGACCGTCGCCAGGCCGCTGGAATCCGGCAGCATCGGATCCAGCAGGACGGCGTCGAAGCCGCCCCTTCCGAGCCTTGCCGTCGCCTCGCTCAGGCGATCGACATGCGTGACCTCGAAGCCCTCGCCCTCGCCCAGGAGCCTTGCCGCGACGCGCGCATCGCTCGGGCTGTCCTCGATCAACAGGACTCTGATCGCTCCGCTCATCACTTCCGCCCCGTCTCGCGCCGGCCGTCAGCCTGGCAGGCGAGGCCGTCGCTCGTGACGCTACGGGCGCAACCTGCGCCAGTATGGTGAAGAAAGACTTAACGCCGCGGCGCCCGGCGGCGCTTGCCGGTCCGCCGCGGAGCGGCTAGCGTTCGAGCATCGCAGCCGCGAGGCCCGGAACATGGATCAGGGAGCCGAGGCAGCACCCGCGCTGGTGGTCGCCGACCTCCACAAATCGTTCGGCGCGCTCGAGGTGCTCAAGGGCGTCTCGCTCTCGGCGCGCAACGGCGACGTCATCTCGATGATCGGCAGCTCGGGCTCCGGCAAAAGCACCCTGCTGCGTTGCATCAACCTGCTGGAAGTGCCCGATTCCGGCGAGGTCTACGTCGGCGGCGAGCTGATCCGCATGTCCGCGACCCGCTACGGCGCCAGGCCCGCCGACCGCCACCAGGTCGACCGGATCCGCACGCGGCTCGGCATGGTGTTCCAGAGCTTCAATCTGTGGTCGCACATGACCGTGCTCGAGAACGTGATCGAGGCGCCCGTCCACGTGCTGGGGCAGCCACGCGCCGCGGCGATCGAGCGCGCCGAGCGGCTGCTCGCCAAGGTCGGCATCGCCGACAAGCGCGACCACTATCCGAGCCATCTCTCGGGCGGCCAGCAGCAGCGCGCGGCGATCGCCCGCGCGCTCGCGATGGAGCCGCGGGTGATGCTGTTCGACGAGCCCACGTCCGCGCTCGACCCGGAGCTGGTCGGCGAGGTGCTGCGGGTGATGCGCGACCTCGCCGAGGAGGGGCGCACGATGCTGATCGTGACGCACGAGATCGGCTTCGCGCGCGAGGTCTCGACCCGCACCGTGTTCCTGCATCAGGGCCGGATCGAGGAGGAGGGCGCGCCGCGCGAGATGTTCAGGAACCCGCGCTCCGAGCGCCTGCGCCAGTTCCTCGCGAGCCACCTCTAGGGCCCGGCCGGGGGCTTGCCGAGAATGCCCCGGCAGGCCATATGTAGCGCGCCGCGGCCCCGCTTCGGGGCCGCTTTTGCATGTCAAGCCCGTCCATGGACTTGCGCAACATCGCGATCATCGCCCATGTCGACCACGGCAAGACCACCCTGGTCGACCGGCTGCTGCAGCAGAGCGGCACGTTCCGCGCCAACCAGCAGATGCTCGAGCGCGCGCTGGATTCCAACGACCTCGAGCGCGAGCGCGGCATCACCATCCTCGCCAAATGCACCTCCGTGGTCTGGCAGGGCACGCGGATCAACATTGTCGACACGCCGGGGCACGCCGATTTCGGCGGCGAGGTCGAGCGCATCCTGTCGATGGTCGACGGCGTGCTGCTGCTGGTCGATGCCGCCGAGGGGCCGATGCCGCAGACCAAGTTCGTGCTCGGCAAGGCGCTGCGGCTGGGGCTTTGCCCGATCGTGGTGATCAACAAGCTCGACCGGCCGGACCAGCGCGCGCATGCCGTGCACGAAGAGGTATTCGACCTGTTCGCGGCACTCGGCGCCTCCGACCGGCAGCTCGACTTCCCGACGCTGTTCGCCTCGGCGCGCGAGGGCTGGGCGGTCCACGATCCGCAGGAGCCGCACACCGGCATGGCGCCGCTGTTCGAGCTGATCCGCCGCCACGTCCAGCCGCCGCAGGTCGCGCCGGACGGGCCCTTCGTCATGCTCGCCACGACGCTCGAGCGCGACCCGCATCTCGGCCGCCTGCTGACCGGCCGGATCGAATCCGGCTGCATCCGTCACAACGCCACCATCAAGGCGCTGGCGCACAACGGCGCGCCGATCGAGCAGACCCGCGTCACCAAGGTGCTGGCGTTCCGCGGCCTGGAGCGGGTCGGGCTGGAGGAGGCGCGCGCCGGCGACATCGTGGCGCTCGCGGGCTTCGATCGCGCCACCGTCGCCGACACCCTGTGCGATCTCGAGGTCCGGCAAGCGCTCGCGGCGCAGCCGATCGACCCGCCGACGCTGGCCATGACCTTCTCCGCCAACGATTCGCCGCTCGCCGGCCAGGAGGGCCAGAGCGTCACGTCGCGGCTGATCGGCGAGCGGCTGCGGCGCGAGGCGGAGGGCAACGTCGCGATCCGCGTGTCGCCGGCGCCCGCCGGCGACGGCTTCGAGGTCGCGGGCCGGGGCGAATTGCAGCTCGCCGTGCTGATCGAGACGATGCGGCGCGAGGGCTACGAGCTGTCGGTCGGCCGCCCGCGCGTGCTGCTGCGCACCGATTCGCAGACAGGCCAGACGCTGGAGCCGGTCGAGGAGGTGGTGATCGACGTCGACGAGGCCTTCTCGGGACCGGTGGTCGACAAGCTGTGCCAGCGGCGGGCGGAGCTGACCGAGATGCGGCCGACCGGCGCCGGCAAGCTGCGCCTCGCCTTCATCGCGCCATCCCGAGCGCTGATCGGCTATCACGGCGAGTTCCTGACCGACACGCGCGGCACCGGTGTGATGAACCGCGTGTTCCACGGCTATGCGCCTTACAAGGGCAGCATCGAGGGCAGGCGCGCCGGCGTGCTGGTCTCGCTCGAGCAGGGGCCGGCGGTGGCCTATGCCCTCTGGAACCTCGAGGACCGGGG
>DASUGG010000237.1:0-17763 GCA_036274135.1 Geminicoccaceae bacterium | reverse complement strand
GATCCGGATAGCGCCGGTCATGATGGTCGTGAAGCCGTAGATCGAATGGAGCACGGTCGACTTGCCGGCGCCGTTCGGCCCGATCAGGCAGAGCGACTGGCCCTTGCCGACCGCCAGGTTGAAGCCGTGCAGGATCTGCATGCGGCCATAGCCCGCGTCGAGGTTCTCGATCGTGAGCAGCGGCGCGCCGCCGGCGAGTTCGCGCAGGCGCTCCGGCGGCGGTCCGGCGGCGGCGAGGCCGGCCGCCTCGCGCGCCACCTCGTCGACCGACAGCACGATCTCGACCGCGCCGAGACCGTAGCCCCGGGTGCCGGGGCGCCGCTGGGCACCGGCGCGCGGCGCCATCAGTGCGCGCCGAGATAGGCGTCGAGCACGCGCTGGTCGTGCCGGATCGCCGCGGGCGGGCCCTCCGCCAGCAGCTCGCCGTGCGCCAGGCAGTAGATGTGCTCGGCCAGGTTCATGATCACGCGCATGTTGTGCTCGATCACCAGGAGCGTGATGCCGAGATCGGCGTTGACGCGCTTGAGCCTCTCGACCAGGCCGTTGATCAGGGTGGGGTTGATGCCGGCGGTCGGCTCGTCGAGCAGCAGGAGCCGCGGCTCCGCCATCAGCGCCATCGCGAACTCCAGCAGCTTCTGCTGACCGAACGACAGCTCGCCCGCCCGCAGATGACGCTTGGCGTAGAGGCCCGTGAACTCGAGCAGGGCCTCGGCGCGCTCGTCGACCTCCGGCGCGAACGGCGCGAACATGCCCAAAAAGCCCGCCTCGCGCGCTGGCACCGAGATGCGCATGTTCTGCAGGCACGTCATCTTGGTGTAGACGCGCGTCTGCTGGAACGTGCGCAGCAGGCCGAGCCGGGCGATCTCGGGCACGCGCAGCTTCGAGATCTCCCGCCCCTCGAAACGGATCGAGCCGCCGTCGATCGGATGGTGGCCGACGATCGAGTTGAACAGGGTGGTCTTGCCGGAGCCGTTCGGGCCGATCAGGCCGATGATGCCGCCATCCGGCACGGCCAGGCTGACGTTCCGGTTGGCGATCACGCCGCCGAACCGCTTGCTGACCTCGGCCACCTCGAGCAGGGCCTGCGCCATCACGCGCGCCGCCCGGTCGCCGGCGCCTCCTCGACGCGGTGGCCGAACCGCTCGGGCCAGCGCTCGCGCATCCAGCCGAGGATGCCCTGCGGGAAGAACACCACGATCAGCACGATCAGCAGGCCGAGCGCCACCCGCTGCCAGCCGAGCAGGTAGGTCCAGAACAGCTCCTGCGTGACGTGGAAGACGACGGCGCCGATCACCGGCCCCCACAGCGTGCCCTTGCCGCCGAGGATCGCCATCAGCACCATCCAGACGCCGAAGGTGGCGCCGGCGAAGGCCACGTCGCGCGGGTCGATGAAGCCCATCATGTTGCCGACCAGCCCGCCGGTCATGCCCAGAAACAGCGCGCTGACGCACCAGGCAACCGTCTTGTAGCGGGTCGTGCGGAGGCCCATCGCCTCGGCCTTGTCCTCGTCGTCGCGAATCGCGTTGATCGCGAGGCCGAAACGCCCGGCGTACAGCCAGCGCAGCGTGAAGAAGGTGAGCACGGCGACCGCCAGGCAAAGGGAGTAGTAGAACAGGGTGCGGTTCTCAATGTCGCCGGGAAACACCGGCGTGACCAGCCCCGAACCGCCGCCCACATACTCCCAGGCGGCGGCGATCTCCGCGGCGGCGATCCCGAGGCCAAGCGTGCCGATCGCGAAATAGTGCCCCCTCAGGCCCAAGAGCCCCGCCCCGATCACCGCCGCCGCCAGCACGGCGAGCACGGTCCCGAGGGCGACGCCGGCGGCAAGCCCGCTGTAGTAGTCAAGGCCAGCGTCGCGCTGGACGATCGCGCAGGCATACATGCCGACGCCGAAGAAGAAGACGTTGCCGAACGAGTTGTAGCCCATCTGGCCGCCGACCACGTCCCAGGTCAGCGCGAAGATCACCATCACCCACAACAGCGCCATCTGGGTGCGGTAGGCGGGGAAGAGGAGCGGCGCTGCGATCGCGACGGCGGCGATCGCAGCCAACGGCAGGATACGGCGCAAACGCGGCGGCATCCTAGCGCAGCACCTTGCGCTGGCGGTGCAGGAGCAGGCTGCGCAACACCAGGATCGCCACGAGCAGGCTGAACACGAAGGCGGCCTGCGCCTCGGCGCCGAGGATGAAGCCGGCGAAGGTCTCGGCGGCGCCGAGGCCCAGGCCGGCCACGATCACGCCGACGAGGTTGCCGAGCCCGGCCACCACCACGATCATGAACGAGCGCACGGTATAGGTGAGCCCGAGATAGGGGTGGACGATCCAGGTCATGGCGACCAGGGCGCCGGCGGCGCCGCAGATCGCCGCGTTGAGCGCGAAGGTGGTGGCGTAGACGCGCTGCGTGTCAACGCCGAGGACGCGCGCGGCGCGCGCGTTCTGCGCGGTCGCGCGGATCGCCTGGCCGAGGCGGGAATATCGCAGGAAGGCCATCAGCGCGCCCGCCACGACGAAGGCGGCGACGAAGGCGACCAGCTTGATCTCCGATACCGTGAGGTCGCCGCCGAGCAGCGAGATCGTGCCGAGCCCGGAGCGCGCCGTCTCGACATTGGCGCCGAACGCCTGGTTGGCGAGCTGCTGGATCAGGATGCTGAGGCCGAACGTCGCCAGCAGCGAGATGAACAGATCGCGATCCACGATCCGCCAGATTACCGTGCGGTACAGTGCCCAGCCCACCAGGTACAGCACGATCGCCGCGGCCGGGATGCCGAGGAACGGCGACCAGCCGGCATGGTAGAGCATCAGGGTCACGTAGCCGCCGAGCATGACGAGCTCGCCCTGGGCGACGTTGATGATGCCCATGACGCCCCAGATCAGCGCCATGCCGTAGGCGACCAGCGCGAACAGGGCGCCGACCAGAATGCCGTCGACCAGCAGCTGGAGCGAGAAGACCGGCGCCTGAAACAGGATCTGCAGGTTGCTCATCGGGCCGGCCCGCGCGCGGCGCGAGCCGCTCCCGCGTCAGGGCGCGGGAGCGGCAGCCTCGGCGCCGTCAGGAGCCTTCGCGCTCTTCCCAGGTCGGCATCGGATGCACGAGCTTGGTCGACGCCCATTGGGTCGGCGCGACCACTTTGTACTGGCCGTCCTGGATCTGATACAGGACCATGGGCTTCTTGGTGTTCTTGCCGGTCTCGTCGAAGTCGACCGGACCGTAGAACGTCATCATGTCGGTCGCGGCGAGCGCGTCACGCACGGCCTCGGGCTCGAGCGAGCCGGCCCGCTGCAGCGCGTCGGCGTATACCAGCACGCCGGCCGACGATTCGGCCGCCTGATAGGGCGGCGCGTAGTCGTAGGTCTCCTCGAACAGCTTCGCGTAATCGGCAGCCGAGCCGAAGTACTCATCCTCGTAGGACAGCGAGGCGTCCCATTGCGAGGCGCACAGCGCGTATTCCGCCGCCTCGCCCATCTGTTCGGCGAGCTTGGCGGAATCGCAGTGCGTGAGCGCCAGCATTGGCACGTCAACGCGCATCTCCTGCATCTGCCGGATCGCCAGCGGCCCGCCCTTCTCGTGCGCCGAGACCACCAGGACGTCCGGCTTCAGCGCCTTCACCTTGGTCAGCGTCGCCGACATGTCGTTGAGCTCGGGCGGCAGCTTGTCGTCGATCACGACCTGCATGCCGTACTTCTCGGCGTCCTCGATCACGCCGTCGCGCACGTCGAGCGAGAACGGGTCGTTCTCGATCGCGATCGCGACGCTCAGCTCGGACGGGTCCTTGCCCGCCGCCTCGGCCTGCTCGGCGGCCAGCTTGATCGCATCGCGCAGGTAGTAGTCGGAGGTCGACAGCACCGCGAAGATGTACTGGTAGCCCTGGGTGAACAGCTCGCGCGCGGCGCCATTGGCCTCCACCATCGGCACCTTGAACTTCTCGGTGATCGGCGCCACGGCCACGGTCAGGCCGGAGCCGTACGGCCCGAGCATGAAGTCGACGCCGTCCTGCGAGATCAGCCGCTCGGTGAGCTGCGCGGCACGCGCCGGGGTCGATTCGTCGTCGTAGTAGACGACCTCGAGCTTGTAGGCCTTGTCGCCGACCTTCAAGCCGCCCTTATCGTTGATCACCTTGACGGCGAGGTCGTAGCCGTCCTTGGTGTTCTTGCCGTTGGTCGAGTACTTGCCGGTGATCGACACGGCGGCGCCGAGTTGGATCGTGTCGTCGGCCGCGCTCACCGCCCCGGTCCAGGTCGATGCGAGGGCCACGGTCGCGCCGAGGCCGATGGCGAGATGCCGCAACAACACCGTCATGGTTCCGCCTCCATAGTTTATGCGAGCGCTCTGTCGGGCGTCCCGGGGCGCGCTCGAGTCTCCCATGTTGGTCGCTGCCGTTCCATGTAGCGCAAAAGGTCGCGACTTTCACCCCGCGCCCAGGAATGCGGCGAGAACTCCCTGAACGTCCTAACGCTCCAGCTCGAGGTTTGCTCCCGACGCGCTGGTTTGTTGCATTTCCGCCCGGCTGTCCTACCCTGCGGGCAATGATCGTCTACTCAGGGGGGCAGAGATGACCCGTACCCTCAGCGTCGCACTCGTCGCCGCGATGATGGCCGCCGGCGCTGCCAGCGCACAGGACTTCACGCCCGCGATTATCTTCGACATGGGCGGCAAGTTCGACAAATCCTTCAACGAGGCCGCCTACCATGGCGCCGAGAAGTTCAAGGACGAGACCGGCATCGAGTATCTCGAGTTCGAGGTCACCAACGAATCGCAGCGCGATCAGGCCCTGCGCCGCATGGCGCGCCGCGGCGCCAACGTCGTGGTGGCCGTCGGCTTCTCCTTCGCGACGCCGCTCGAGGAGATCGCGAAGGAATATCCGGACACCAAGTTCGTGATCATCGATTCGGTGGTCGAGCAGCCGAACGTGCAGTCGGTGGTGTTCAAGGAGCACGAGGGCTCGTTCCTGGTCGGCATGGCCGCCGCGCTCGCTTCCAAGACCGGCAAGGTCGGCTTCGTCGGCGGCATGGACATCCCGCTGATCCGCAACTTCGCGCATGGTTACGAGCAGGGCGTCAAATATGTCTCCAAGGGCGCCGAGGTGTTCGTCAACATGACGGGGACGACGCCCGCCGCCTGGAACGACCCGGCCAAGGGCGCCGAGCTGGCGCAGAGCCAGTTCGACCGCGGCGCCGACGTGGTCTACGCCGCCGCCGGCGGCACGGGGCTCGGCGTGCTGCAGGCCGCCGCCGATTCCGGCAAGCTGTCGATCGGCGTCGACAGCAACCAGAACTATCTGCATCCCGGCAGCGTGCTCACCTCCATGCTCAAGCGGGTCGACGTCGCGGTCTACAACGCCTTCAAGGACGCCATGGAGGGCGATCTGGCGACCGGCGTGCAGAATCTCGGACTCGCCGAGCAGGGCGTCGGCTACGCCCTCGACGAGTACAATCGCGAGCTGATCACGCCCGAGATGGAGGCGAAGCTCGAGGACGCCAAGGCCAAGATCATCGCCGGCGAGATCGAGGTGGAACCCTACACCGCCCAGTGACGCGGATCGCCGTGACCCGGGCGGCGGGGATGCGGGAGGGACCGGACGATCGGCCGCCGGCGGTCGAGCTGATCGGCATCGACAAGCATTTCGGGCCGGTGCACGCCAACCGGAGCATCGACCTTCGCATCCCCGCCGGCACGATCCACGGCATCGTCGGCGAGAACGGCGCCGGCAAGTCGACGCTGATGAACATCCTGTACGGTTTCTACCAGGCCGATCGCGGCACGATCCGCGTCGCCGGCCGGGAGTGCCGCATCGCCAGCCCCGAGGACGCGATCGCGGCCGGCATCGGCATGGTGCACCAGCACTTCATGCTGGTCGAGCCGTTCACGGTGCTCGAGAACCTGCTGCTCGGCGCCGAAGGCGGCGCGACCCTCGCGGCCGGCGCGGCGCGGGCGCGCGCCGAGATCGCGCGGCTCGAGCGCGAATACGCCCTCGAGGTCGATCTCGATGCCGTGGTGCGCGACCTTCCGGTCGGCCTGCAGCAGCGGGTCGAGATCCTGAAGGCGCTGTTCCGCGGCGCGAGCGTGCTGATCCTCGACGAGCCGACCGGCGTGCTGACGCCGCAGGAGGCCGACCATCTGTTCCGAATCCTGCGCAATCTGCGCGACCAGGGCCGCACGGTGGTGCTGATCACGCACAAGCTGCGCGAGATCATGGCGGCGACCGACAACGTGTCGGTGATGCGCCGCGGCGAGATGGTCGCGCACCGGCGCACCGCCGAGACCTCGACCGAGGAGCTCGCCGAGCTGATGGTCGGCCGCAAGGTGCTGCTCCGGGTCGAGAAGGGACCGGCGAAGCCCGGCCCGCCGATCCTCGAGGTCGACGGCCTCGTGGTGCGCGACGCGGCCGGCGTCACGCGGGTCAAGGGCGTGAGCTTCGCCGTCCGCGGCGGCGAGATCGTCGGCATCGCCGGGGTCGCCGGCAACGGCCAGTCGGAGCTGCTGGAGGCCTTGAGCGGCATCCGGCCGATCGCCGCGGGCCGCATCACGATCAAGGGCCGGCCGCTCGGCCATGCCAGCCTCGGCCGCACGGCTGGCCTCGGGCACGTGCCCGAGGACCGGCTGCGCATGGGCCTGATCCGCGATTTTCCGGCCTACGAGAACGCGATCCTCGGCTATCAGGTCGACCCGGACTACAGCCGGCACGGCTTCTTGGACAAGCGGCGGATCGTCGGCACCTGCCTGCGCTGGATGCGCGGCTACGACGTGCGGCCCGACGACGCCGAGCTGAAGGCGGCGTCGTTCTCCGGCGGCAACCAGCAGAAGCTGGTGCTGGCGCGCGAGATGGAGCACGACCCGGACCTTCTGCTGGTCGGCCAGCCCACGCGTGGCGTGGACATCGGCGCGATCGAGTTCATCCACCGGCGGCTGATCGCGATGCGCGATGCGGGCAAGGCGGTGCTGCTGGTGTCGGTCGAGCTCGACGAGATCATGTCGCTGGCCGACCGCATCCTGGTGATGTTCGACGGCACGATCACCGGCGAGCTCGCCGCTGCCGGCGCCGACGAGCGCCGCATCGGCCTGCTGATGGCCGGCGTCACCGAGGCGCAGGCGGCGTGATCGCCATGAATCTCTCGGTGCGCTGATGGCGGCGCGGGGCGAGCTGCCGGGCTGGGTCAACCTGGGCCTCCTGCCGCTCCTCAACCTCACGGCCGCCTTCGCAATCTCGGGCCTGATCGTGCTGCTGCTCGGCGAGAACCCGCTCGAGGCGGTCCGGCTGCTGCTGTTCGGTGCCTTCGGCTACGAGGAGGCGATCGGCTACACGCTGTTCTACGCCACCAGCTTCATCTTCACCGGGCTCGCGGTGGCGGTAGCCTTCCACTGCGGCCTGTTCAACATCGGCGGCGAGGGGCAGGCCTATGTCGGCGGGCTCGGCGTCACGCTGGTCGGGCTCCATCTCGGCTGGCTGCCATGGCTGCTCGCGGTGCCGCTGGCCATCCTCGGCGCCGCGCTGTTCGGCGGCCTCTGGGCCTTCGTCCCGGGCTGGCTGCAGGCCAGGCGCGGCAGCCACGTCGTGATCACCACGATCATGTTCAACTTTCTGGCGGCCGCCCTGATGACCTACCTTTTGGTCAACGTGCTGATCGCGCCGGGGCAGCAGATCCCGGAGTCCGCGACCCTGCCGGCGAGCGTCTGGCTGCCGCAGCTGCACGACCTGCTGGCGGCGCTCGGCTTCGCGGCGAGCCATTCGCCGCTCAATCTCAGCTTCCTGTTCGCGCTGCTCTGCTGCCTCCTGGTCTGGCTGTTCGTCTGGCAGACCCGCTGGGGCTACGCGCTGCGCGTGGTCGGCAAGAACGAGGCGGCGGCGGTCTACGGCGGCATCTCGCCGGCGCGCCAGATCATCATCGCGATGACCATCTCGGGCGCGCTCGCGGGCTTCGTCGCGCTGAACATGGTGCTCGGCGCGCAGCACCGGCTGACCCTCGACTTCACCGGCGGCTTCGGCTTCGTCGGCATCGCCGTCGCGCTGATGGGGCGCAATCATCCCGTCGGCATCGTCCTCGCCGCGGTGCTGTTCGGCGCGCTCTATCAGGGCGGCTCCGAGCTGTCCTTCGACATGCCCGCCCTCAGCCGCGACATCGTGGTGGTGATCCAGGGGCTGGTGATCCTGTTCGCCGGCGCCCTCGAGCACATGTTCCGGCCGCATCTCGAAGCGCTGTTCGCCAGGCCGGCGCCCGCCGAGGCGGTGGCCTGATGGACGCGCTGTTCCTGCAGGCCCTGCTGCTCGCGGACTCGACCGTCCGCCTCGCGACGCCGCTCGTGCTGGCCGCGCTCGCCGGCCTGTTCTGCGAGCGCTCGGGCGTGGTCGACATCGCGCTCGAGGGCAAGATGCTGGGCGCCGCGTTCGCCGCCGCGGCGAGCGCGGCGGTGACCGGCTCGGCCTGGCTCGGGCTTGGCGCCGGCATCGTCTTCTCGATCTTCCTCGCCATGGTGCACGGCTTTGCCTGCATCACCCATCGCGGCAACCAGGTGGTGTCCGGCATGGCGCTCAACATCATGGTGGCGGGGCTGGGCCCGACCCTGGCCGAGGCCTGGTTCGCGCAGGGCGGCCGCACCCCGCTGCTCGGCGAGGACGCGCGCTTTCCGCCCATCGCGCTACCGTTCGCCGCGGAGCTGCGCGGCGTGCCCATCCTGGGGCCGATCTATGCCGAGCTGATCAGCGGCCACAACATCCTGGTCTACGCCGCCGCGGCGGCCGTCCCGCTGGTCGCCTGGGTGGTCTACCGCACCCGCTTCGGCCTGCGCCTGCGCGCGGTCGGCGAGAACCCGAGCGCCGTCGACACCGCGGGCATCAGCGTGACCTGGATGCGCTACAGGGCGCTCATGGTGACCGGTCTCTTGTGCGGCGTCGCCGGCACCTATCTGTCGATCGCGCACAACGCCTCGTTCATCCGCGACATGACCGCCGGCAAGGGCTACCTGGCGCTGGCGGCGCTGATCTTCGGCAAGTGGCGGCCGGTGCCCGCGATGCTGGCCTGCCTGCTGTTCGCGTTCACCGACGCCGTGCAGGTGCGGCTGCAGGGCACGCCGCTGCCGCTGGTCGGCACCGTGCCGACCCAGGCGATCCAGGCGCTGCCCTACCTCCTCACGGTCCTGCTGCTCGCGGGCTTCGTCGGCCGCGCCGTGGCGCCCAAGGCGATCGGCGAGCCGTACGTGAAGGAGCGGTGACGCGGCAGCAGGCGCTCTTGCGCAGAACGCTAAAGCCTTTCGTTAGTGCCGACGACTCCAGCCCGAGCCGCTGCTTCACCGACGCGGGGATGGCGACCGCCTCGGTGTCCTCAGCCGGCGGCGAGTGAGTGATGGGCGGGACGTAGACACGCGTTTCGCCTTCCTCGTCCTTGCGGGCGAGCACGACTGCGCAGGGCCGGTCTTTGGTGCCCTCTTCCCGGCCAGCGAGAGCCTCACGTCGCCAAAGATATACGTAGCGGATCACCAAGCCCGGCTGGGGGACCGGCCAGCTCACGGCCTCCCATCAGTCAGCTCGGCGTCGAGATGGCTGTGCTCGGCCGGCACTTCCGCTGCGGCGATCAGTTCCAGCTCGGCCTCGACGAGCTCCTCCGCAGCAACTGCCCGGCGCTCCCGGCGCTTGAGCCGGGCGTACTCATCGGCCGACAGCAGGACCAGGCGGTCCGCGCGCGCGATCGTCACGGTAGAGGGTGTCGCGCTCAGGCCAGATCGAGCAGGCCGCGTGGGGCGCGAGGTAGCAACCTTCGAGCGCAGGACGCCCCGGCGTCAGACGGCCTGCTGCGCCAGCGGCGCGCGGCGGGTCCGCCACAGCGTGTAGGCGACCACCAGCAGCGCCACCGTCGCGATGATCAGCCCGAGCCCCTCGCGCACCACCTCGTAGTCCGGCGCCATCATCGAGACGAGCGCCCCCATGCCCCCTCGAACCACGTCGTTCTGCCACCAGTCGCCGATCGACTGCGGCCAGTCATAGAGCGCCCCGGCCGCCACCGCCGCCAGGGTCACGCCGAAGGCGGCGAGCAGAGGCTGGTTGTGCGCGAAGCGGGCCGGGCGGAAGGCCGCGAGCCCGGCCCACAGCGCCGAGAGGCCGTAGATCAGGATCCACAAGATCGCATCCGGGTCGTTGTACTGCACGATCGTGAACAGCACGAGCAGGATGCAGAAGAAGCCGTTGACGTAGCGCATCGCTTGGCTCCTGCCTCGGCCCCTCCGTCCCGGACATGAGGGCGGCCACGCTCCCCGCTTCATCATAGGCTCCGGCAGCCCTCGGGCAAGGGCCAAGGCCGCGGCTCGCCCACGGCTGCGGGGCGGCGCGCCGGCGCGGCCTCGCTCGGGACTTGCCGGCCGCGCCGAGTGGTGCAATTTTCACGCTGCGGCTCGGGCGGGCGCCCGGCGGCGAACGATAATGGATGCACCGGCCAGCGGAGCGGAACGGCTTCGGTCAACGGCCGGGTTGCGAGGAAGGCAAACGTCGATGGCACAGCGAAGCAGGTCGGCGCGGCGGAGCGGGGCCAAGGCGCAGGACGATACCGTCCACATCCAGCGCTTCACGATCACCTACGAGTACCCGGTGCACTTCACCGACGGCCTGCTGCGCCCGGACAACCCGACGCTGGCGCGGGCGCTCTCGCGCCTCGAGTCGGAACGCCGCCACCGCTGCATCGTGTTCGTCGACGACGGCCTGATCGCCTCCCGGCCCGAGATCGAGGGCGAGATCACGGCCTATGCGGCCGCGCATCGCAACGCCATGGAGCTGGTGACGCCGCCGATCGCGGTGCCGGGTGGCGAGCGCATCAAGAGCGAGCTGTTCTTCGTCGAGAAAATGCAGGGCCATCTGGTCGAGCAGCGCATCGACCGGCACTCCTACGTCATCGCGATCGGCGGCGGCGCCATGCTGGATGCGGTCGGCCTGGTCGCCGCCACGACGCATCGCGGCATCCGGCTGATCCGCGTGCCCACGACGGTGCTGGCGCAGGACGATTCCGGCGTCGGCGTCAAGAACGGCGTCAACCTGCGCGGCGTCAAGAACCTGGTGGGCACGTTCGCGCCGCCCTTCGCCGTGCTGAACGACATCGACCTCCTGGCGCGCCTGCCGGACCGCGACAAGATCGCCGGCATGGCGGAGGCGGTGAAGGTGGCGCTGATCCGCGACGCTGACTTCTTCGTCTGGCTGGAGCGCCACGCCGAGGACCTCGTGACGTTCCAGCGGCCGGCGCTGGCCCGCATGATCCGGCGTTGCGCCGAGCTGCACATGCATCAGATCGCGCATGGCGGCGACCCGTTCGAGACCGGCAGCGCCCGACCGCTCGACTACGGCCACTGGTCGGCGCAGAAGCTGGAATCGCTGACCCGGCATCATCTCCGGCACGGCGAGGCGGTGGCGATCGGCATGGCGCTCGATGCGCGCTACTCGGTGCTCGCCGGCCTGCTGGCGCCGGGCGACGAGGAGCGGATCTGCGCGCTTTTGGAGTTCCTGGGCTTCCGCCTGTGGCATCCGGCGCTGGACTCCCGGCGGCCGCAGGGCGATCTCGCGGTGATCGAGGGCCTGCGCGAGTTCCAGGAGCATCTCGGCGGCGAGCTGACCGTGACCCTACTCGCGGAGATCGGCCGCGGCGTCGAGGTGCACGCGATCGAGGAAGCGCTCGTGCTCGAAGCGATCGCCTGGCTCAGGCAGCGGGACCAGAGCGCATGAAGCTCGGCGGGGCGCTCGGGCACCTCACCTACTGCACCAACATCCACCGCGGCGAGACGTGGCCGGAGGTGCTGGCGGCGCTGCAGCGCCACCTGCCCGCGATCAAAGCGAGCGTCGCGCTCGACCGGCCGTTCGGCGTCGGGCTGCGGCTCTCGGCGCTTGCCGCCGAGGCGCTGCGCGGCGAGCGTGCCCGGGCGCAACTGCGCGACCTGCTGGCCGCGCACGACCTCTATCTGTTCACGCTCAACGGCTTCCCTTACGGCCCCTTCCACGGCGTGCGGGTCAAGGAGGAGGTCTACCAGCCCGACTGGCAGCGCGAGGAGCGGCTGGTCTACACCGACCGCCTGGCCGATCTGCTCGCCGAGCTGATGCCGGCCGAGCCGGGCCTCGAGGGCAGCATCAGCACGGTGCCCGGCACCTTCAAGCCGCTCGCCGGGCCCGCGGGCGTCGTCGAGCGGATCGCCGAGAACCTGGTGCGGCACGCCGCGCATCTGGTGCTGCTGCGGGCGCGCACCGGGCGCGTCATCGCCCTGGCCCTGGAGCCGGAGCCCTACTGTCTCCTCGAGACCGTCGAAGAGACCGTCCGCTTCTTCAAGCAGCATCTGTTCGCCGACGCCGCGGTCGAACGGCTGGCCGAGCTTTGCGGCCTGACGCGCGGCGACGCGCAGGCGGCGCTGCGCCGTCACCTCGGCGTCTGCTACGACGTCTGCCATGCCGCAGTCGAGTACGAGGACCCCGCGGGCGGGCTCGAGGCGCTGCGCGCCGCCGGCATCCGCGTGCCCAAGCTGCAGCTCTCGGCGGCGCTGCGCCTCGCCGAGGTCGACCGCGCCGGCGCCGAGCGCCTGCGCTCCTTCGACGAGCCGGTCTACCTGCACCAGGTGGTCGAGCGGCGCGACGGCCGGCTCACCCGCTATCTCGACCTGCCGCAGGCCTTCGAGGCGCTCGACGGCGCCGCCGCGGACGACTCGCCGCGCGAGTGGCGCGTGCATTTCCACGTGCCGATCTTCCTCGACGAGATCGAGCATTTCTCGACCACCCAGGATTTCCTGCGCGAGATCCTGGCGATTCACCGCGCGAACCCGGTCTCGGCGCATCTCGAGGTCGAGACCTACACCTGGGACGTGCTGCCCGAGCAGGACCGCCGGGAAGACGTCGCCACGGCCATCGCCCGCGAGCTGGCCTGGGTACGCGATCGCCTGACCGCATGAGCTGGCAGGTCGCGCTGCGCCTCGGCCGGGTATCCAACCTGCCGACGGTGTGGACCAACACGCTCACCGGCATCGTGCTCGCCGGCGGCGTTCTCGCCGGCCCGGCGACCGTGCCGCTGCTGCTCGCCATGTCGCTGCTCTATGTCGGCGGCATGTATCTGAACGATGCGTTCGACGCCAGGATCGATGCGGTCGAGCGGCCCGAGCGGCCGATCCCGTCCGGCGCGGTCAGCGAGCGCACGGTGTTCACGGCGGGCTTCGCGATGCTGGCGGCGGGCGTGCTGCTGCTGTTCTGGACCGGCTACGGTCCGGCGGGCGGCACCGGCCCCTGGCCCGGGCTGTGCGGTCTCGTGCTGGCCGGCGCGATCGTGCTCTACGACTGGCATCACAAGGACAACCCGCTGAGCCCGGCGCTGATGGGGATCTGCCGCGTGCTGGTCTATCTCACGGCCGGCCACGTGTTCGCCGCGCCGGTGCCCGCGATGCTGTGGCTCGCGGCGCTGCTGCTGCTCTGCTACCTGATCGGCCTCACCTACGTCGCCAAGCAGGAGAACCTCGGCGAGGTCGGCAACCTCTGGCCGCTGCTGTTCCTGGCTGCGCCGCTGATCTACGGCCTGCTGCAGGCGCCCGCCGGCCCGACCAGCGCCGCCACCTTCGCGCTGTTCGCGATCTGGGTCGGCGTCGCTCTCTGGTTGCTGCTGCGGCGGCGCCCGGGCGACGTGCCGCGCGCCGTGGTCAGCCTGATCGCCGGCATCGCGCTGCTCGATGCGGTGCTGATCGCCGCCGCCGGCGCGCCCGGCATCGCCTGGCTCGCGGTCGCCGGCTTCGTCCTCACCCTGGCGCTGCAACGCCTGGTGCCGGGCACCTAGAATCGCCGAGAGAGCCGCGCCGCGATTGCACATCAGGGCTTGAGCTTTTCACGCTTGAGATTACAACTGCTGATGCTCGGCGTGACAGCGAATGCACAACGGCGCCCGTCCGCGAAGAGGGACAGGGCGTACGGGCAAGCCGGGCGACCGGGGGGACACACAAGACTTCATGAAAGGACTGGAAATGACGGGGAAGCTGCGTTTGGGCTTGGCTTCGAGCCTGGCGCTCGGAGCGATGGCCGCGACGCCGGCGCTTGCCGACGTCAACGTGACGCTCGAGGAGGTGGCGTCCGGCCTGACGGCGCCCATGATGATGGTCCAGCCGCCCGGCGACGACCGCAAGTTCATCGTCGAGCAGAGCGGCACGGTCAGGATCCTGTCGCCGGAAGGGGAGTTGCTCGGCGAGCCGTTCCTCGACCTCCGCAACCTGATCGTCACCCAGCTCGCGACCTTCGACGAGCGCGGCCTGCTGGGCCTCGCCTTCCACCCGGACTTCGCCAACAATGGCAAGTTCTACGTGGCGTACAGCCGGAAACAGAACGGCCAGGGCGATCCGGGATTGACCTTGTGGTGGGACCACGAGAACGTCGTGGCCGAGTACACCGTCTCGGCCGACGATCCGGATGTTGCCGATCCGACTTCCGCCCGGATCATCTCGGCGATCATGTGGCCGCAGTTCAACCACAACGGTCACTGGATCGCCTTCGGTCCGGACGGCATGCTGTACATCTCGACCGGTGACGGCGGCTACGCCAACGACTGGGGCATCGGCCACAACGTGACCGAGGGCAACGGCCAGGATCTGCTCTCTCCGCTCGGCAAGATCCTGCGGATCGATGCCGACGCGTCGGGTGGTGGTGAGTACGGCATCCCGGACGACAATCCGTTCGTCGGCCAGGAGGCCACGGCGCTGCCCGAGATCTGGGCCTACGGTCTGCGCAACCCGTGGCGCTGCTCGTTCGACATGGGCGGCGACCACGCGCTGTTCTGCGGCAACGTCGGGCAGAATTCGTTCGAGGAGGTCGAGATGATCCAGAAGGGGGAGAATCACGGCTGGCGTCGGATGGAGGCGACCCACTGCTTCGACTTCGAGGATCCGAACAACCACCCGGACGATTGCGACAAGGCCGACCTGGTGCCGCCGATCGTCGAGTACCTGAACTGCACCGCGAAGCCTCAAGGCTGTGAGGGCATCTCGGTTACCGGCGGCTATGTCTACCGTGGCAGCAACGCCGACTGGAATGGCAAGTACATCTTTGGCGACTGGAGCAAGTCGTTCAAACAACCGGATGGTCAGCTGTTCATGGCGACGAAGGGCAGCGACGGCACCTGGACCAAGGAGCACCTGAACGTCACCAACATGGAGGGCAGCCTGCCCTACGTGCTTGCCTTCGCGCAGGACAGTGACGGCGAGGTCTACGCGCTGACGTCGGTCACCACGGGGCCGGTCGGCGGGCTCGACAAGATCTACAAGATCGTGCCGGCCCAGTAGGGTCGGATCGGGCGAGAGGCGCGGACAGGCATGCCTGACCTGCGCCTCTCGTCGCGCCTGCGGTTTACCGGAGACGAGTGTTGTTGCCGAAGTCTGCCTGTCTGCTCCTGCTTTTGCTGCTCGCGATCGCGCCGCTCGTCGCCACCGGCGCCGGGCATGCTGACGAGTCCGGGCTGACGCCCGAATACCTGAACGATCCTGCCCATATCGAGCTCGGCAAGGAGCTGTTCGAGCAGCAATGCGCGAGGTGCCACGGCCGGAACGCCTATCCGGGCAAGGCGCCGACGCTGAAGCCCAAGAAGCTGTCGCCCGAGGACGTCTATCTCCGGGTCACCTACGGTTGGCGGAAGATGCCGCCTTGGGAAGACGTGTTCACGGACGAGCAGCGGATGGCGATCACCGCCTATGTGAAGAGCCGGCATTTCTCCAACTGACGCTGTCAGGCCGGATGCGAGCTCGCGCGGCCGCGTCCGACGCTTCGGAAATCGGAGCGAGGGTATGATGCGCGGATCCCTATGGGCCTTTGCCGGCCTCTCGCTGTTGCTCGCAGGCCTGCTGCCGCGGCCGCCGGCCGAACTCGCCGAGGACCAGAACGCCGATCTCGGCGAGGTCGAGCGCGAGGTGTACACCGACTTCGAGATGCCCTCGCCGTCCTACACCGTGCCGGGCTCCGGCGTGATCTGGACGGTCACCCGCAAGGGCTGAAGCACGGTTCGCCGCCCCGCCGGCGGCGGCACCGGTCCGGGCGCCCGCTCGCGGCTCGCTCGGACGCCTGCCGGCGAGCAAGCCCGGGAGGGCAGCATGAGCAATGTCGAAACACCGCGCCAGCTGCTCGAGCATTGGCTGGCGCGTCAGCTCCCCGAGGCCGGGGGCGCCTGGCTGCGTGACCAGCTCGCACAGTTCTCCGGCGCCGTGCGTGACCGCGATCTTTACGTCGCGCTCGGCATGGTGCCGCGCAAGCTCGGCAAGCAGGACCTCGCGCTCGGCGAGGCCGATCTCGCCGAGGCGGCGCGCCGGCGGCCCGGCTGGGATCCGCGCGGCTGGAGCGTCGACCAGGCCGCCCGCATCCTGATCCTGCTGCAGGGCGGCGGCGCCGGCGACACGTTCGCGGCCCGGTTCACCCAGCTCTGTCGCACCGCTGACGTCAGCGAGCAGGTGGCCTTCTACCGCGGCCTGCCGCTCTATCCGGACGCGCCGCGGCTCGAGGCGCAGGCGGCCGAGGGCACCCGCACCAACATGCGCGCCGTGTTCGAGGCGGTGGCGCATCGCAACCCCTATCCCAAGGAGCAGTTCGCCGAGAACCGATGGAACCACATGGTGCTGAAGGCGCTGTTCGTCGGCTCGACGCTGCATCCGATCCAGGGCCTCGACGAGCGCGCCAACCCGCCGCTCGCCAGGATGCTGTCCGACTACGCCCACGAGCGCTGGGCGGCGGGCCGGCCGGTGAGCCCGGAGCTATGGCGCTGCGTCGGGCCGCATGCCGACCGCGAGGCGCTCGCCGACCTGCAGCGCGTGCTGGCGACCGGCAGCGCAACCGAGCGCCAAGCGGCGGCGCTGGCGCTCGCCGCCTGTCCCGATCCGAAAGCCAGGGAGCTGCTCGCCGCGGCCCCCGACCTCGCGGCCGCGATTGAAGGCGGTGAGCTATCCTGGAATCGCTTGGTCGCCGAGCTGTAATCGCCATACATAGGCCGGAGATCGCTTCCGAGCTGTTGCACTTGTCTTATCAGCCGATGATAACATATGGGTGAGGCGGAGTCGCCGCACGATCCAGGCCTGGACACGCTGCTTGATCTCGACGGGCAGGTGTTGGTGGTCGATCCGACCGGAAGGCACTGGGTGAGGTTCGCGGCGCGACGCGTCCCGGTGTCCCCTGAACGCCCGCACGGGCTGAGCTATGCGCTCACGCTTCACGACGAGGGGGGGAGCGTTTGGTATGCTTTGACAACGCGCACCCGATAAGGCCGACCGCTGGTCCCTCCGGCCGCCGTCGTGCCAAGCGTGACCACACGCATCGGCTCCGCACGGTCCGGCCGTACGAGTACACCGACGCCGCCACTCTGCTCGTCGACTTCTGGGCCGAGGTCGATGCGGTGCTGAAGGAACGAGGTGTGTTGCCGTGAGGACGTTGAAGGTCGGCATCGCGAGCTACGAGCAGATGAAGGCCCGGGCCATGGCCATCGCCCGTGGCGAGCACAGCCCGAGCCGGGGTGAGCCCAAGATCTGGTTCACATCGATGGACAGCTTCGCGCGCGTTCTCTCGGATCGCAACCGGGCGCTTCTCGACCTGATCGCCAGGGCCGAGCCGGGCTCGCTTGCCGAGCTTGCGGCGCTCTCCGGCCGGGCCACCTCGAATCTCTCGCGCACGCTCAGGACCATGGAGCGCTATGGCCTGGTGCGACTCGACAAAGGCGTCGGCGGCAAGGTCGTGCCCCGGGTGCCTTATCGCGAAATCACCCTGGACGTTCCCATCGGCGCGCCGGGCGCCCCGGCCTGATGGCGCTT
>DASUGG010000236.1:0-14309 GCA_036274135.1 Geminicoccaceae bacterium | reverse complement strand
GGGTTCCCGCCCATGCCGGCAACCGCCGGCCTGTCCTCGCCCGGGCTCTGCAGACGCCATGAGCATCAGCCGCACGGAGACCGGCTGCCGCTCCTGCGGCAGCCCCGAGCTCGCGCCGATCCTCTCCTTCGGCCGGACGCCGCTCGCCGACCGGCTGCTCGTCAGGGCCGATCTCGGCGCCGCCGACGTCACCGCGCCCCTCGATCTGGTGCTGTGCCGCGCCTGCAGCCTGGTGCAGATCACCGAGACCGTGGCGCCCGAGGTGCTGTTCGGCGGCGACTACCCGTACTTCTCGTCGGTCTCGAGCACGCTGCTCGAGCACTCGCGCGCCAACGCCCTGGAGCTGATCGAGCGGCTTGGCCTCGATACCGGCTCGCTGGTGGTCGAGATCGCCAGCAACGACGGCTACCTGCTGCGCAACTTCGTCGCGCAGGGCGTGCCGGTGCTCGGCGTCGATCCGGCCGAGGCGCCCGCCAGGGCGGCGGTCGAGGCCGGCGTGCCGACCCTCAACACCTTCTTCGGCCTGGCGCTGGCGCGCGAGCTGCGCGAGCAGGGCCGCATGGCCGACCTGATCCTCGCCAACAACGTGCTGGCGCACGTCGCGGACCTGAACGGCCTGGTCGAGGGCATCGCCACGCTGCTCAAGCCGGCCGGCACGGCGGTGCTCGAGATGCCCTATCTCGTCGACCTGATCGAGCACGGCGAGTTCGACACGATCTACCACCAGCATCTGTGCTACTTCTCGGTCACCGCGCTCGACATCCTGTTCCGCCGCCACGGGCTGTTCCTGCACGACGTCCGGCGGCTCGCGATCCACGGCGGCTCCCTGCGCCTCTATGTCGGCCACGAGGAGCGCGCCGCGCCGGTCGTGCGCCAGCTGCTCGCCGAGGAGCGCAGGCGCGGCCTCGACCGGATCGAGGGCTATCGCCGCTTCGTCGCGAACGCCGCGTCGCTGCGCGCGCGCCTCACCGAGATGCTGGCGCTGCTCAGGGCCGAAGGCAAACGGATCGCCGCCTACGGCGCCGCCGCCAAGGCCACCACCATGCTCGCCTACTGCGGCCTGGGCCGGGAGACGATCGACTACGTGGTCGACCGCAATCCGTTCAAGCAGGGCCGCTACATGCCGGGCAACCGCCTGCCGATCCTGCCGCCCGAGCTGCTGCTCGAGGACCGGCCGGACTTCGTGCTGCTGCTGCCGTGGAACTTCGCCGACGAGATCCTGGCGCAGCAGGCGGAGTACCGCCAGCGCGGCGGCCGTTTCATCATCCCGGTGCCGGAGCCCAGAATCGTATGAGAGCCATCCGATGAACGATCAGATCACGCTTGCAAGGCCGGGTGCGGCCGAGGCGGGACCGGTGCCGACGCGCCCCACCTGCCCCGGCTGCCAGAGCAACGACAGCGCGCCGTTCTACAGCATCCGCCGCGTGCCGGTGCATCAGGTCCAGCTCGTGCACAGCCGCAAGGCGGCGCTCGACTGCCGTCGCGGCGACGTCGGCCTGCGCTTCTGCCGCAGCTGCGGCTTCGTCTGGAACGCCGCCTTCGACGTCGCGCTGATGCGCTACGACGAGGAGTACGAATCGACCCAGACCGTGTCGCCGACCTTCAACCGCTTCCACGAGCGCCTGGCGCGCGACCTGATCGCCCGGTTCGAGCTGCACGGCAAAACGATCGTCGAGGTCGGCTGCGGCCAGGGCGAGTTCATCACCATGCTCGCCGAGATAGGCGGCAATCGCGGTTTCGGCTTCGACCGGGTGCATCGCGGCGGCAGCGGCAGCGCCGCGGTCACCTTCGTCAAGGACTTCTACGGGCCGGCCTACCAGCACATCGAGCCCGACTTCGTCTGCTGCAAGATGACGCTCGAGCACGTCCACGACAACGGCGCCTTCCTGCGCAGCATGCGCGAGGCGATGGGCGACCGGCCGGACGCGGTGATCTTCTTCATGATCCCGGAGGTCACGCGGATCCTGGAGCTGCGCGCCTTCTGGGACGTCTATTACGAACACTGCTCCTACTACAGCCCGGGCGCCCTCGCCCGTCACTTCCGCATCGCCGGCTTCGACCCGATCGACGTCTGGTGCGACTACGACGATCAGTACGTGCTGATCGCCGCGCGGCCGGGCGACGGCAAGAGCCCGATCCTACCGCGCGAGCGGCCTGCCGCGGCGCTCGCGCCCGAGATCGACGCGTTCGCCCGCGACGTCGCCGCCGATCTGACGCGCTGGCGCAGCTGGCTGGCGCAGCGCCGCCAGCGGCGCGAGAAGACCGTCCTGTGGGGCGGCGGCTCCAAGGCCGTGGCGTTCCTCACGACGCTGGGCGTCGACGACGAGATCGCCTACACCGTCGACCTCAACCCCAAGCGCTCCGGCACCTTCATCGCCAGCACGGGGCACCGCATCATGGCGCCCGCGGCGCTCACCCAGGCGCCGCCGGACGCGCTCATCGTGTTGAGCCCGATCTATCTTCCCGAGATCAAGGTGCAGCTCCAGGCGATGGGCGTCCGTCCGGCGCAGCTGCTTTCCGTCGAGGAACGGCCCAAGCTCGCGGCCGCCTGAGCCCCCACTCCATCGCCAGCCCGAGGGTGACGGCAGCGTCAGCTGCCGTCGCCCTCGCCCGCATTTGGCCGCAGACCGGCGACGCGCGGCCAATCTACACTTGCCATCGGCGGTCAATCCGAATTCTATGCGCAGCCGGAGGCGGGCTCGCCACGGCAGGAGACCGGCGTTGAGCGATGATCGGGGCGAGGGCGGCGGCAACGGGCTCCGCGGGCGCCACCAAGCGTCGGGAGCGGCGTTCGCCGTGCGCGGCGGCCATCGCCGAGACGCCGCCGAATCTTCCTGGCGCCGGGTCCGGACGGCGCTGCGCTCGCCGGTCCTGCTGCCGATGCTCCTGCTCCTCCAGGGCTGCATGGTCGGGCCCGACTACGTGCCGCCCGACACGCAGATGCCGGATCGCTGGACGCAGCAGCTGAGCGAGGGGCTGACCGAGGGCAAGGCCGACCTGCGCACCTGGTGGACGACCCTCGACGATCCGATGCTCGATCACCTGATCCAGCGCGCGACGACCGGCAATCTCGATGTCAAGCAGGCGGTGGCGCGGATACGCCAGGCGCGCGCCCAGTTCGGCATCGCCACCGGCGAGATCGCGCCGAGCGTCGACGCCGTGGGCCAGACCCAGACCAGCCGGATCAGCAACAATGTTGCCGGAGGCACCGCGCCGCCGCAGCACCGCACCGACACCTTCTACTCGCTCGGCTTCGACGCCAGCTGGGAGATCGACCTCTGGGGCCGCATCCGGCGCAACATCGAGTCCGCCGAAGCCAGCATCGGCGCCCAGATCGAGGACTACCGCGACGTCCTGGTGCTGCTCTACGCCGAGGTCGCCGACACCTACGTGCAGATTCGCACGCTGCAGTCGCGGATCGTCTCGGCGCTGGGCAACGTCAAGACCCAGGAAGGCGCGCTGCAGCTGACCATCAACCGCAACCGCGCCGGCCTGGCGCCCGACCTCGACGTGCGGCAGGCGCAGCTGAACCTCGCGACGACCCAGGCGTTCGTGCCGACCCTGCGCGCCGCGCTGGCGCAGAACCTCAACCGGCTGGCGGTGCTGCTCGGTGAGTTCCCGAGCGAGCTGCAGGCCGAGCTGACCAGCGAGGTGCCGATCCCCTCGCCGCCAGCCGAGGTGGTGGTCGGCCTGCCGACCGAGCTGCTGCGTCAGCGCCCCGACATCCGGCAGGCCGAGCGCCAGCTCGCCGCCCAGACCGCGCAGATCGGCGTCGCCACCGCCGATCTCTACCCGGCGCTGTCCTTGTCGGGCGCGTTCGCCTTCGAATCCTTCTCGACCAGCGATCTGTTCAAGTGGGAGTCGCGGGCCTTCCAGTTCGGCCCGACGCTGCGCTGGAACATCTTCGATGCCGGCCGCATCCGCAGCAACATCGTGCTCCAGGACGCGCTGACCGAGGAGGTTCTGGCGAGCTACGAGCAGACTGTGCTGTCGGCCGTCGAGGAGGTCGAGACCGCCATGGCGGCCTATGTCCAGGAGGTGCAGCGACGCGAGTATCTGCGGCGCTCGGTCGTCGCGGCGCGCGCCTCGGTCGGCCTCGTCGAGACGCTCTATCGCAGCGGCCTGACGGACTTCCAGAACGTCCTCGACACGCAGCGATCGCAGTTTGAGCAGGAGGACGCGCTGGCCGAGAGCCAGGGCCTCGTCACTCAGAACCTGATCCGGCTGTACCAGGCGCTGGGCGGCGGCTGGGACCCGACGCCCGAGGACGAGCCAGAACCGCGGGCGGTGACCAGCGGGCCGCCGGATCGCGCGCCTCTACCGCCACCGCCGCGGCCGACCGTGTAGCCCGGGGCCACGCCCGGCCGCGTGCGCCCCTCGCCCGGCCGGTGTCCTTCGCTTGCCGCACTTGCTGGCGCACTGCGGAACGATCGGTCCGGCCGGCCGTTTCCCCGGCCGGAGCAAATGCCCGGAATCGAGGCGACATGCGAGACGACCGTGCGAAGACGCCGGAGCGGGCGGAGAACTGGCCTCAGGCCCGCGAGCGGATCGATCGCGGCGAGACCGGCGACAAGGTAGCGGTTCTGGACCCGGCCGCCGCGCCCTTAGGCACCGACGCTGAGGCGGGCGGCTGGCCGACCGCAAGCGAGGATATCGCCCGCTCGACTGCGGCGGAGGCGGCGTCCGCGGCTCAGCGCCAGACCAGGGCGACGCCTCCCCTTCTCTTCGCCCTGGTCGTGGCGGCAGCTCTGCTCGCGTGCATCGCGGCGCTGGCGCTGGCGCTCGCCGTCTGATCGGGTGCCGGACCGCATTGCGCCGCCGCCCGAACTGCCGGCGCCCAAAGGAGTTGCCCCGGCACGGTCAGCGCTTGGCGGGGCCGCCCGTTGCATCCCGCTCGACAAAGGCGCTGGTCAGCGCCGGGATCTGCTCCCAGACCCACGCCGCCATCGCCTGCTCCTGTTCCATGAGCCGCTTGCAAGTCTGCGCGATCTGGGGCTCGCCGGCGGCTTCGGCCGCAACGCTCAGCGACCGGTAGGAGCCGGCCTCGAAATGCTCGAAGGCATGACTGCCGAGGGCATGCTTCAGCACCTCATCGCCCGCGAACCCGTGCAGCATGCCCTGCACGTTGGCGCCGAGCCGCATGGTCGCCTCCTTCAGGCTCGAGGGGCTTTCGCCAAGCCGCTCGAGGCACTGCTCCACCGCGACCTGCTGCGCCTTCGTCTCCTCGAGGTGCTCGCGCAGCCGCGGTTGCGCCTGCGGATAGTTCTCCAGCCGCTCGATCTGGCTCTCGAGCAATTCGATCGCCTGGCCCTCCATCGCGTAGGCGTCGCGCAGCCACGCGGCGAGGTTGTCACGGGGCGTGGTCATTCTCGTCCCTCCAAAGAAGGCTGTTGCGGAACCGGCCGGATCGCTCCGGGAGCAGCTGCGAGGGCCGCCTCCCCGTCCGGCGTCGTCACAAAACTTGCCGGACACGGGTTTGGTTCCGATCACGCCTCCGGTTTCTTCTTGCCTTAAATATTCCTGCAGAAGATCTACAGACGATAGACGACCTATTATTGTAGAATACCTTGAACAATCCCGGAGCGGGCCTTCTTCTGGCCGCGCCATGAGTGCGGCCGCCGCAAGCGGTCGCGAAACGACGTCAGCCGCCGCGCCGCGTGGCCAGGACCCGCACCGTCCTTCTCTCACCCTGCGACCATCGCCGGTTGTGAAGCAACGCTTGATCGCGACCGGAGAAGTGGCGCGGAACCAATCCGACGCGCCGAAGGTTGTTCATGACGGCCCGAGATGGTTCGGCAGGAGGCGAGCCATGAAGGGCGACGCAGAAGTCCCCGGCGTTGAGGCGCCACGGGAACGCGAGGCACGACGGCCACGCTGGCAGGCCGCGCCAGTGTTGTTGCTTGAGGTCGAATCCGACTCGGAGTTGCAAATGCAGATGTGACTTGAGATCAAGAAGCTCACGCAACCACTTGGTATGCGCGGAAGTTTATGCCACAGCGATTGGTTGGCGCCAGCCGCGGAAGTCGCGCGCCCGCACCTGTCCCGTCGCTGCGCCGGGCCATCGTCTCGAGGGCTGGCGCCCCACGTCTGGCATCATCATAGGAGAACAAGATGGCAACATTAACATAAGGTACTTGTTGAATAAGCGCGAGAACGGCTACAAGCGAACGCAAACAAAAAATCACGGGGCACAGGGGCGTCCGGGAGAGTGAAGCGTGCGGATCACGACCGATCAGCTATTGCCGTGTCGTGAAGGAGAGATAGATGCACCGCGATCGAGCATGGATCTGAGGCACGCAGGGCCACCGCCCGCGCCGCCGGTCGAGCCGGGAAGCCTCGATCGGTCCGCCACATGGCCGTTCCCCCGCCTGACGGCTGCTGCGGTCGTCGCCTTCGCCCTGGCCGCCTCCCTGGCGGCAGCGTTCACCGCTTATCTGCATCAACGCGATCTGGCCCGCGAGGCCGGCCTGAACACGCAGCGCCTGGCGCAGGCCTACGACGATCTCAATGCGCGCTCGGCCGAGACGCTGGCCGCGCTGCAGGAGAAGGTCGCGACCCTGCAGGCCAACGACGTCGAGCACGCCAGGACCATCGAGACCCTGACCCGGATGCGCGACGATATGGCGGCGCGTCTGGCGGCCGGCGAGCGACGGCTGCGCGACCTCGCGGCGGAGCGCGATCGGGCGCTCGGCGCCGTCGAGGATCTCCGGCGGCAGATCGAGGCGCGCGACCGGCAGCTGGAGAGCGCCGCCGAGCGGGGCGCCGATCTCGCCGATGAGCTGGCGCAGACGCAGGCCCACCTGATCGAGGTCGCCGACCAGCGCGATACGAGCCAGCGCAGCCAGGCCAGCCTGCGCTGGCGGCTCGCCAGCATCCAGACCCAGCTCGAGCGCCTGGGCGCCCGCCAGGCGCTGGCGCAGAGCTGGCTCGAGGGCTGGGTGCTCGGCAATCTCGAGACCCTCGAGGAACTCGTCGCCGGCACCGGCCTCGACGTCGACACGCTGGTGGCACGGGCGAGCAACGGCGAGGTCGGCCAAGGCGGCCCGTTCGAGGCGATGGCCGACCAGGCGCCCGACGAATCCCCGCTGCCCGCCGCGGTTGCCAATCACCTGATGCGCCTGTCGGCGCTGCAGAAGGTGGCGAGCAGCCTGCCGCTCGCCGCGCCGCTCGACCAGTTCCAGCTCACCAGCCCGTTCGGCAAGCGGCGCGACCCCTTCAACAAGGGATGGGCGTTCCACAGCGGCCTCGACCTCGGCGCGCCCCGCGGCTCGGAGGTTCTGGCGACGGCGCCGGGGGTCGTGCTCGCCGCCGGCCCGAGCGGGCCCTACGGCAACATGGTCGAGATTGACCACGGCATGGGCGTGGTCACGCGCTACGGCCACATGAAGTCGGTCAAGGTCACGGTCGGGGATCAGATCGGCTTCCGCCAGGGCATCGGCGTGATCGGCAGCTCCGGCCGCAGCACCGCGCGCCATCTGCACTACGAGATCAGGGTCGACGGCGAGCCCTACGACCCGGCGCCCTTCCTCGAGGCCGGCCGCTATCTGGTCGCCGTGTTCGATCTCGGCCAGCTCGGCGCCGCCGGCAGCGGTGGACGCGGCGGCCCGAACTGAGCGCCGGGCTCGTCCCTGAGGGGAATACTGGAAACCGGCGTCGAGGGGCGCTATGTCGGAGACATCCGGCAGCGCACGCGGCGAGCGGGGCGCGGCCCCGACCACGGGAAGCTCGATGGATCCGATCGCGTTGCAGCAGAACCTGGACGAGGCCGCTCAGCTGCTGAAGGCGTTGAGCAACCCGCATCGCCTCGCGATCCTGTGCCAGCTGCTGCAAGGGGAGAAATCGGTCGGGCAGCTCGTCGCGCTGATCGGGCTCAGCCAGTCGGCGCTGTCGCAGCACCTCGCGCGGTTGCGGCGTGACCGGCTGGTGCGCACCCGCCGCGTCGCCCAGACGATCTACTACGCCCTCGACGGTGCCGACGCGCCCGCCATGCTGGCCACCCTGCACGAACTCTACTGCCGCGACCATGTCGGCGTCGGACGCGAGGCCGCCCCGGCGGGCGCATCGGCGGAGCCCCGACTGCTCGCCTGACCAGGCGTCAGGCGGCACGCCGGCGGTAGTACAGCCGCACCGTGTGGCGCGCCTCGGCGAAGAACAGCCAGCGCTCGATCGCGACGCCGGCCATGCCGGCGATCGCCGCCAGCGAGGCGATCAGGCCGGCGGCCTGGCCGGCAGCGAGCGCCGCCAGCAGGGTCAGCGGCAGCGCCACCCCCAGGCCCAGGCCGTAGCTCAGCCGGCGCAGCTTGCGCGCGTGCCGGCGGCCGATCCGAAACGCCATCTCGTCCAGCAGATAGTTGGTCTCGCTGTGCGGCGGCTCGAGCAGGCCGACCAGGCCGATGCGCCCGAGGCCGGTGGCGCTCTCGGCCGTGCTGATCGCCTCGTCGCGGCCGATCGCGCGCCAGTACAGCGCCTTGAGGCCCCAGGCGAGGAGGGTCGCCACGACCGCCAGCCCGCCGGCCCAGCGGTGCGGCGCGCCGGCGAACGCCAGCAGCGGCGGCGCCAGCAGGCTTCCGGTCATCAGCGCGAACCCCAGATAGACCGGCGGCACCAGCGGCTGGTGCCACTGGCGGATCGGCTTCAGCGAGGCGTAGATCATGCCGGTGCACCAGACGGTGACGGCGGCGCCCGCGGCCGCCAGCAGGGCGAACGCCGCGAAGATGCCGTCGGTCCGCCCGACCAGCACCCAGCCGGCGGCGAGGCCCAGCGCCGGCAGGTAGGTGAGCAGCGCCATCACGCCCTCGCGCGAGAGCCACGACGAGCGCCATTGCGACACCGCCCGCCAGGCCCGCTCGGGGCGGCCCAGATGCAGGGTCGAGGACAACAGGCCGGCGCTCACCAGGCCCAGCGCCAGCGCCATGCCGGCGAGCCCGAGCCCCGGCCAGGCCGGCACCGGCCCGAGCAGGCTGCCGAGCGCCAGGACGAACAGCAGCCCGTAGCCCGCGCCCGAGAGCGTCGTAAAGACGATGATCGAAGGTGCGGGGTGCAACGGACTACTCCATATCGGCGGAGAACAGGACGTCGGGGTCGAGCGCGCCATGAAGCACGCGGGCGAACTCGATGCCGCCCGCGCCTGCCAGAGGACGATCGAAGAGCACGTAGGCGCCGGCGGCGGACGATCCGAGATGGGTCCCGAACTCCGGCCGAGCGCGGCCCATGGCCGGCGCCCCGGCAAGCATGCGGACCACCTCGCGCAGCCTCGTCACGCCCCGGCGCGCGGCCGCGGGATCGTCCTTGGCGATGTGATCGCGAATTGCCCGCAGTCCGTCCGGGCTTCCGGGGCAATGACGAGCCGGACCATGTCCTAGCGCTGCGGCTCGTCGTCCAGAAGCTCTGCGAAGACGCGCCCGCCGTCGAGGCCCTGGCCGCGATCGAGCTGTTCGATGCCAATGGCGATGTCACGCCGGAGAGCCGCAAGCTTCTCCTGCTGTTCCTTGTCGAGCCGGATCAGGGCCCGCACGAAGTCGCTGGCGTTGCTGTAGGCCCCTTCGGCCACCCGCTTCTGCACGTGCTCCTTCAGCGCTTCCGGAAGCGAGATGTTCAGCGTCGTGGTGCCCATCATCTTCCAATCCTGTCGGCCTCTCCTAGGTCCGACTGACAAAGCTTGTCAACATGACGCGGGCTTGGCCGTGCTAGTCGCCCAGCACGCGGTCGAGCCAGGCGAGGAAGCCGCCCTGCGGCGCGGCGGGCTCGAGGGTCGCGGCGACATGATCCGCGGGCTCCCTCCGGCGCGGCCGCGGCGGCAGATAGCGGTTGGTCGGCTGGTAGCCGAGCTCGGGCAGCGGACCGAAGCCGTCGCGCTCGGCGACCAGCTTGCTCACCGCCGAATCCGGATTGGCCAGATCGCCGAAATGGCGGGCGCCGGTCGGGCAGCAGGCGACGCAGGCGGGCCGCCGGTCGGCCTCGGGCAGGTTCTCGTTGTAGATACGATCGATGCAGAGCGTGCATTTCTTCATCACGCCCTGGTCGGCGTCGAGTTCGCGGGCGCCGTAGGGGCAGGCCCAGGCGCAGAGCCCGCAGCCGATGCACAAGGATTCGTCGACCAGGACGATGCCGTCCTCGGCGCGCTTGTAGGACGCGCCGGTCGGGCAGACCGTGACGCAGGCCGCCTCGTCGCAGTGCAGGCACGACTTCGGGAAGTGTACGGTCTGGCCGGACTCGCCGTCGCCCGCCTCGTAGCCGTGCACGCGGTTCAGGAACGCGCCGCGCGGCCGCGCGCCATACGGCTCCTGGTCGGTCAGCGGCGCCGGGAAGCCGCCCGTGTTCCACTCCTTGCAGGCGATCACGCAGGCCTGGCAGCCGACGCAGGTGTCGAGGTCGATCACCAGGCCGAGCCGCCGCGCCGGCGGCTCCTTCGGCAGGCTCGTCATGGCCGCCGCGACTCCGGTCGGAACTGCCGGCCGTAGCGCAGCACGGCCGGCGCTTCCGGCAGCTCGCACGGCGTCGCCAGGACGGGCAGCTGCGGCAGGGACACGGCGGCCTCCGGCTGCGCCTTCTCGACCCGGACGCGCAGGTCGTACCACGCCGCCTGGCCTGTCACCGGGTCGGCGTTGGCGTAGCGGTAGCCGGCGCCACGCTCCGGCAGCAGCCAGTCGATCAGGTGATTCAAAAGGAAGCCCTTCGTCGCCTCGGGCGCCTGCGGCGCCAGATGCCAGGCGCCGGCGCGTTTGCCGATCGCGTTCCAGGTCCAGCAGGTGTCCGGATTGACGCCCGCCATCAGCCGCACCTGCACCTTGATGCGGCCGTGCCGGCTGACGACCCAGACCCAGTCGCCGTCGCGCAGGCCCATCTCGGCGGCGCGCTCGCGGCCGAGATAGAGGCGGTTGCTCGAATGCAGCTGGCGCAGCCAGGCGTTCTGCGAGCCCCAGGAGTGGTACATCGCCATCGGCCGCTGGGTGACCGCATGCATCGGGTACAGATGCTCGTCGCCGCGATCGAGCGGCGCGTACCAGAACGGCAGGGGATCGAAGTAGGTCTCGATGCGCTCGCGATGCGCCTGCGGCGGCGGCGGCCCGGCGATGCCCTGCGCCGCCAGCCGGAATTTCTGCAGCACCTCGCTGTAGAGCTGGAAGGTGACCGGCGCCGCGCGGTCGATGAACCCCATCCTCGCCGCGTAGTCGAGATAGTCCCGGTTCGCATGCTTGAAGAAGCGCTGGTCGGGTGAGAGCTCGCCCTGCCAGAAGCAGCCGTTCTCGACATAGCGCTGCAGCTGCTCGGGGTTCGGGGCGCCGCGGCCGTGCTCGCCGCCGTCGCCGCGCCAGCCGGCCAGGCTGCCGATCCCCGGCTTGCGCTCGTGATGCACCAGATAGTCCGTATAGCCCTTCGGAAACGCCGGATTTCCCTCTTGGTCCAGCATGCCCGGCAGGCCGAGCCGCGCGCCCAGGTCGAGCAGCACGTCCTGGAACGGCCGCACGTCGCGATCGGGCGCCAGCACCGGCTGGCGGATCGCGTCCGCCGGACCTTCGGCCTTCGAGATCGGCCGGTCGAGCAGCGAGATGCAGTCCCAGCGCTCGAGATAGGTGGTGTCCGGCAGGATCAGGTCGGCGTAGGCGACCGTCTCGGAGAAATAGGCATCGGCGTAGATGATGCGCGGGATGCGGTACTCGCCGTCAGCATCCTTCGCCGTCAGCATCTCGATCGTGCCGCCGACGTCCATCGCCGAGTTCCACGCCATGTTGGCCATGTACATGAACAGCGTGTCGATCGGGTAGGGATCGCCGTGGAAGGCATTGCCGATCACGGTGTGCATCATGCCGTGCGCGGCGAGCGGCGCCTCCCAGGAGAACGCCTTGTCGATCCGGCAGGGGCTGCCGTCGGCCTCGACCAGCAGATCCTCCGGCCCGGCCGGAAAGCCGAGCGGCGGCCCCGGCAGCGGCCGGTTCGGCGCCACCTCGCCCGGTCGCCCGGCGGGCTTGAGGCCGGGCGGCACGGGCTTGGGATAAGGCGGCTTGAAGCGCCAGCCGCCCGGCACGTCGATGCTGCCGAGCAGAGCCTGCAGCAGGTGCAGCGCGCGGCAGGTGTGAAAGCCGTTGGAATGCGCCGAGATGCCGCGCATCGCGTGCATGCTGACCGGCCGGCCGAGCATGCGCTCGTGCCGCTTGCCCCAGGCGTCGGTCCAGGGGATCTCGAGCGCGATCTCGCGGCGGAACGCCGCCTGCGCGAGCTCGGCGGCGATGCGGCGGATCGTCGCCGCGGCGATGCCGGTTTGCGGCGCCACCGCGTCCGGGCTGTAGCGCGCATCGAGATAGCGCTCGGCCATCAGGTGGAAGACCGGCAGGGCCCGCCGGCCGCGCGCGATCTGCACCTCGCCCTTGAGGCTCGGCCTCGCGCCGGCGTCCTCCGCCGGGCGCAGGCGGTGCTCGCGGCGATCCCAGCAGAGCGGCCGGCCTTCCTCGTCGCGCAGGAACAGGCCGTAGTCGGGCCGGCCCTGGTTCTGCGCAACCAGCCAGCCGGCGTTCGTGTAGCGGGCGAGATAGTCGACATCGACGGCGCCGGCGCGCAGCAGCTCGTGCACCAGCGAGAGCACGAGCAGGCCGTCCGTGCCGGGCGTGATGCCCAGCCACTCGTCGGCGATCGCGGAGTAGCCGGTCCGCACCGGGTTGACCGACACGATCTTGACGCCGCGCTGCTTCAGCCGGCCGAGCCCGATCTTGATCGGGTTGCTGTCGTGGTCCTCGGCGCAGCCGAACAGCATGAAATAGCGGGTGCGGTCCCAGTCCGGCTCGCCGAACTCCCAGAACGAGCCGCCGAGCGTGTACATGCCGGCCGCCGCCATGTTGACCGAGCAGAAGCCGCCGTGCGCGGCGTAGTTCGGCGTGCCGAACTGGCTCGCCCACCAGCCCGTGAGCGCCTGGCTCTGGTCGCGGCCGGTGAAGAAGGCGAGCTTCCTCGGATCGTCGGCGCGAATCCTTGCGAGCCACGCGGTCGCGGTGGCGAGCGCCTCGTCCCAGGAAATCTCCTGGAAGGCGCAGGCGCCGCGCTCGCCCACCCGCTTGAGCGGGCCCGTCAGGCGCGCCGGCGAGTAGTGCTGCATGATCCCGGCCGAGCCCTTGGCGCACAGCACGCCGCGATTGACCGGATGGTCGGGATTGCCCTCGATGTAGCGGATCTGGCCGTCGCGCAGGTGCACTTTGATGCCGCAGCGGCAGGCGCACATGTAGCAGGTGGTGGTCTTGACCTCGTCCGCGACGGTCGGCGAGGTGTCGACGCGCGCTCGAGCGCTCAGGGCCAGTCCTTTCTAAGCTCTTCGTGGCAGGTAGAACGGATGTGCGCAATCTGCCGGATTCGGAGCAGATTGGCCAGCCTTCTCCGTCAGATCAAGCGCTCGACTCGGCGCGGCGGGAGGCTGCGGACGACGCGCCTTGACGGCCTCCGAGCGCTGCACGATGGTGCGTCCGTCCCAACCGCCTGGCCGGGTCCTCGATGGAGATCTATCTGCCGATCGCCGAGATGTCGGCGAACCTCTTCCTGCTTCTCGGGCTCGGCGGTGCGGTCGGATTTCTGTCCGGCATTTTCGGGGTCGGCGGCGGCTTCCTGATGACGCCGCTGCTCATCCTGATCGGAATTCCGCCGCCGGTCGCGGTCGCCACCCAGGCGCCGCAGATCCTGGCCGCCTCGTTCTCCGGCATGCTCGCGCACATGCAGCGCGGCAATGTCGACGTGCGCATGGGGATCGTGCTGGTCGTCGGCGGCCTGGTCGGCTCGGTGATCGGGGTATGGCTGTTCGGGCTGCTTCGCCGGCTCGGCCAGATCGACCTGTCGATCTCGCTCGCCTACGTGCTGCTGCTCGGCACGGTCGGCGCCCTGATGCTGGCCGAATCGGTGCGGACGTGGCTGCGCATGCGGGCGCGGCGCACCAGCCTGACCAAGCGGCACCGCCATCTCTGGCTGCACGGCCTGCCGCTCAAGATGCGCTTTCAGCGCTCGCGTCTCTACATCAGCGCGCTGATGCCGCTCGGGCTCGGCGTCGTCGCCGGCATCCTGGTCGCCGTCATGGGCGTCGGCGGCGGCTTCATGATGGTGCCGGCGATGATCTACCTGATCGGCATGCCGACCGCCGTGGTCATCGGCACGTCGCTGTTCCAGATCAGCTTCGTGACCGCGGCGACCACCTTTCTGCATGCCGCCAACAACCGCACCGTCGACATCTTCCTCGCCCTGGCGCTGATCGTCGGCGGCGTGATCGGGGCGCAGCTCGGCTCGAGCGCCGGCGCGCGCCTGCGCGGCGAGCAGCTGCGCATCCTGCTGGCCCTCAT
>DASUGG010000235.1:0-10670 GCA_036274135.1 Geminicoccaceae bacterium | reverse complement strand
TGAGCTCCTGCAGGCTCGGGCGCAGGCGCTGGCGCGACAGCTCGAGCAGGCCGAACGGCGAGATCCGCCCGAACTGCACCCGGGCGCGGTCCGCCTTGAGCGCCTCGCGCAGGCGCCGCTCGACGGCCTTCTGGTTGCGCGCCTCGACCATGTCGATGAAGTCGACGACGATCAGCCCGGCGAGATCGCGCAGGCGCAGATGGCGGGCCGCCGCGTCGGCCGCCTCGAGATTGGTCTTGAGCGCGGTCTCCTCGATGTTGCGCTCGCGGGTCGAGCGGCCGGAGTTCACGTCGATCGCGGTCAGCGCCTCGGTCGTGTGGATGACGATCGAGCCGCCGGAGCGCAGCTGCACCACCGGGCTGTGCAGGGCGTCGAGCTGGTCCTCGACGCCGTAGTGCATGAACAGCGGCAGCTCCTCGCGGTAGGGCTTGATGCGCCGCACCCGGGACGGCATCAGCATGCTCATCACCTTGCGGGCCGCGCGATAGCCCTCCTCGCCCTCGACCAGGATCTCCTCGACGTCGGCGCCATAGAGGTCGCGCACGGCCCGCTGCACGAGCGCGCCCTCGGCGTGGATCGTGCAGGGCGCGATCGACTGCAGGGTCAGATCGCGGATGTCGTTCCACAGGCGCAGCAGATATTCGTAGTCGCGGCGGATCTCGAGCTTGTTGCGCTCCTGTCCGGCGGTGCGGATGATCAGCCCCATGCCGTCCGGCACCTCGAGGCCGCGGGCGATCTCCTTCAGGCGCGAGCGGTCGCCGGGGTTGGCGATCTTGCGCGAAATGCCGCCGCCGCGGCCGGTATTGGGCATCAGCACGCAGTAGCGGCCGGCGAGCGAGAGATAGGTGGTGAGCGCCGCGCCCTTGTTGCCGCGCTCCTCCTTGACGACCTGCACCAGCAGGATCTGGCGCCGCTTGATGACCTCCTGGATCTTGTAGCTGCGCAGCAGGCGGGCCCGCCGGCGCGCCTGCTCGGCGAAGACCTCGGACGCCTCCTCGTCGAGTTCGCCGGCCTCGTCGCCCTGCTCGTCTCCCTCGCCCTCCTCGGCGGCCTCGCCGTCGAGCCGGCTCGCCTCCTCGAGCAGCTTCCGGTCGGCCTGCGGCACCTGGTAGTAGTCGGGGTGGATCTCGCTGAACGCCAGGAAGCCGTGGCGCTCGCCGCCATAGTCGACGAAGGCGGCCTGCAGCGACGGCTCGACCCGGGTCACCTTCGCGAGATAGATGTTGCCTTTGAGCTGCTTCTTGGTCGTCGTCTCGAAATCGAAATCAACCAGCTGCTGCTGGTCGTTGATCACGACCACCCGGGTCTCTTCCGGCTGGGAAGCATCGATAAGCATACGTTTGGTCATGCGGGACAGTCTCCGTGGACCGGTGGCCGGACCGCCCGCTCATGCGGCGCGCAGCCCGTCGGCGGTCACCAAGACAGCGGAGGATCGACCTGCCGCGACGGCCCTCGCGGGCCGCCTCGCGACGCCAGGGATCCTTGGCCGGGTGCGGGGGTTCGTATCGCAGGGCGTGTGTCATGACGCAGGCGACTCGCAGATACGACGCGGCCCCGATGATGACCCGCCGAGAAGATGGCTAGTGAGCCGACCGGTGGCAGGCTGGCAACAGGCACCAGCCAAAAACCGCGCCGGGCGACGACAAACCTTTGGTTGTTAACTATAGTCGCTCGCGCTACAGGCTACAATGCGGTTGTCGGCACCCGTTCGATGGTCGGCATGGAGCGCGCAACGACGAGACGACGATATCCCGATCGGATGGGCACTCAGCGCGGCGGCCGGCCCACGCGGCTGAGCGCGCCGGGGCGGCTTCGGGGGCCGGCGTCGCGATCGATCTGGCGCGCTCTGCTCATGCTCGCCTGCCTGGCGCCCGCCCTGCTGGTCGGCGCCGCCCCGGCTGCCGCGGCCGGCGCGACCGTCCGCGACATCCGCATCGCCCGGCACGAGGACGGCGTCCGGGTGGTGGTCGAGCTCAGCCGCGAGGTGACGTTTCACTACGTGACCCTCGACGATCCGCCGCGGCTGGCGGTCGATCTACCAGAGGTAGCGTGGCTCGTGCCCGAAAGCGAAGGCATGCGGCAGATCGGCGTCGACGGCTACCGTTTCGGCACCTTTCGCCCCGGTGTGTCGCGGCTGGTCGTCGACGTCGCGAAGCCCTTCGCCGTTGGCCGCGTCTTCGAGCTGCCGGCGGAGCCCGCCGGCCAGCGCATCGTGTTCGACCTGAGCTTCGGGACGCCGGCGCCGCGCCTGACGCTGGCCGGCGCCGACCCGGAGGACGCCGTGAACGGCACCGCGTACGGCGACGGCGACGAGATCAACGGCGCGCCCGCGCCGGCGCCGAAGATGGCGATGCTCACCCCCTTCAAGCTGCCGGCGAAGAAGCCGCGGCAGCGGGTGGTCGTGCTCGATCCCGGGCATGGCGGCGTCGATCCGGGCGCGATCGGCGTGACCGGCGTCTACGAGAAGAACGTCGTGATGGCGATGGCCCTCGCGCTACGCCGCCAGCTCGAGGCGACGGGGCGCTACAAGGTCGTGATGACGCGCGAGAACGACCACATCGTGCGCCTGCGCGACCGCATCCGCATCGCCCGCGAGAGCCAGGGCGAGCTGTTCGTGTCGCTGCACGCCGACAGCCTGGTGCGCAACCCGGCGATCGACGGCGCACTGGTGTACACCCTGTCCGAGAAAGCCTCGACCAGGGAGGCGGCCCGCCTTGCCGCCAAGGAGAACCGCGCCGACATCCTCGCCGGCGTTGATCTGTCCAACCAGGAGGACGTGGTGACCGCGATCCTCATTGATCTGGCGCAGCGCGATACCAACAATAAATCAATGCGGTTCGCCGATATCTTGATGGGGCAGCTGGCGTCGGTCTCCAAGCTGACCCGCAGCCGGCCGGCGCAGGCCGGGTTCGTCGTGCTGAAGTCGCCCGACATGCCGTCGGTGCTGGTCGAGCTGGGCTATCTCTCCAACCGCGAGGACGAGCGGCGATTGATCGATCCGCACCATCTCGCGAAGCTGGCCAAGGCGGCGGTGGCGGCGATCGACGGCTATTTCGACCCGCCGCGCACGGTTAGCGGTCGCTCACCCGAGCCGTAGAGGAAGCGCGTTGCGCAAGCTCCGGAAGCTCCTGATCGTAGCCCTGGTCGGGCTCCTGCTGCTCGCCGCCGCCGGCGTCGGCGGGACGTTTTATATCGTCGAGCGCTACGGCACCGACCTGCCCGACTACCGGCAGCTGGCGGACTATCGCCCGCCCACCGTGACCCGGGTCTATGCCGGCGACGGCCGCCTGATGCAGGAATACGCGCAGGAGAAGCGCGTCTTCGTGCCGGTCGAGGCGATGCCCAAGCGGCTGATCCAGGCGTTCCTCGCCGCCGAGGACAAGAATTTCTACAGCCACCCCGGCATCGACCTGCTGGGGATCGTGCGCGCCGCCCTCGACAACGTCGGGCGGCTCGCCACCGACCAGCGGCTGGTCGGCGCCTCCACCATCACGCAGCAGGTCGCCAAGAACTTCCTGCTGTCCAACGAGGTGACCTTCGAGCGCAAGATCAAGGAGGCGCTCCTGGCGTTACGCATCGAGCAGGCTTTCACCAAGGACCAGATCCTCGAGCTGTATCTCAACGAGATCTATCTCGGCCTCGGCTCCTACGGCGTCGCGGCGGCGGCGCTCAATTACTTCGACAAGTCGCTCGACGAGCTGAGCACGGCCGAGACGGCCTTCCTGGCCGGCCTGCCCAAGGCGCCGTCCTGGTACCACCCGATCCGCCAGCCGGACGCCGCCAAGGGCCGGCGCGACTGGGTGATCGGGCGCATGCAGGACCTCGGCATGATCAGCGCCGAGGAAGCCCGCGCGGCGCAGGCCGAGCCGCTGGTGATGCGCCACCGGGCGCCGACCGAGGTGGCGGTCGCCGAGTATTTCTCGGAGGAGGTGCGCCGCCGCCTGGTCGAGCAGTACGGCGACGACTTTCTCTACCAGGGCGGGCTCTCGATCCAGACCACCCTGTCGCCGCATCTGCAGACGCTCGCCGACCAGGCCCTGATCGATGGCCTGCTGGCCTACGACCGGCGGCACGGCTGGCGCGGACCGGTCGCCCGGCTGGAGCTGGCCGAGGGCTGGCAGAGCCGGCTGGTCGAGGTCGACCAGACCGAGGGTCTCGAGCGCTGGCAGCTCGCCGCGGTGCTCGAGGTGGCGGCCGACGGCGCCACGCTCGGCTTTCCCGACGGCAGCACCGGCCTGCTGCCGCTGGCCGAGCTGAGCTGGGCCAGGGCCGAGCACGAGGACGGCAGCCTCGGGCCGCAGATCACCCAGGCCGACCAGGTCGTGGCGCCGGGCGACGTCGTCTGGGTCGAGCCGCTGCCGGCCGAGGCGGCGGATCAGGGCGAGGCGAGCGCCGTAGCGGCCGACGCACCACGCCGCTTCGCGCTGCGCCAGCCGCCCGAGGTCGACGGCGCCGTGGTCGCGATGAACCCGCATACCGGCCGCGTGCTGGCGATCAGCGGCGGCTACAGCTTCAAGCGCAGCGTGTTCAACCGCGCGACCCAGGCGCTGCGCCAGCCCGGCTCGGCGCTCAAGCCGTTCGTCTACCTCGCCGGCCTCGCGAGCGGCCTCACCCCCTCCAGCATCTTCCTCGACGCGCCGATCGTGATCGACCAGGGCCCGGCGCTCGGCAAGTGGAAGCCGGTCAACTACAGCAACCAGTTCTACGGCCCGAGCACGCTGCGCCTGGGGCTCGAGAAGTCGCGCAACGTCATGACCGTGCGGCTGGCCCAGACCATCGGCATGGACCGCGTGGTCGACATGTGCCGGCGGTTCAACCTGGCGCGCGGCCTGGGCCACAACCTCGCCTCGGCGCTCGGCGCCAACGAGGTCTATCTGCTGGAGCTGACCACCGCCTACGCGATGCTGGTGAACGGCGGCAAGCGGATCGAGCCGGCACTGATCGAGCGCATCCAGGACCGCCACGGCAGGACGGTGATGCGGCGCGACGAGCGGCAGTGCCCTGAGTGCCAGCACGTCGCGTGGCACGACCAGGCGACGCCGATCCTGGCCGACCAGCGCGAGCAGGTCGTCGATCCGGCGCTCGCCTATCAGATGGTCAATCTGCTGCACGGCGTCGTCGAGCGCGGCACCGGCGTGCGCGCCCGATCGATCGGCAAGCCGGTCGCCGGCAAGACCGGCACCTCCGACGACAGCCGCGACGCCTGGTTCGTCGGCTTCACGCCGGATCTGGTGGTCGGGGTCTATGTCGGCTACGACCAGCCGAAGAGCCTGGGACGCGACGAGCAGGGCGCGTCCGCGGCGCTACCGGTTTTCGTCGAGCTGATGAGCAAGGCGCTGGCGGACCAGCCGGCGACGCCGTTCCGGGTGCCGCCGGGGGTGCGTCTGGTGCGGGTCGACGCCGAGACCGGCCTGCTGCCGGGGCCGAGCACCGACACGGTGATCCTCGAGGCATTCCTGCCGGGCACCGAGCCGACCACGGCGAGCCCGCCCGCCGGCGCCACGGCATCGATCGCCGAGGAGATCTATCTACGCCGGCCGGCCGGGCGCAACGGCTCCGGCAGCGAACTGCCGCTGCCGCAGAGCAGCCCGGACGGCGGCGACCTCCTTCCGGCGATGCCGGCGCCGCCGCCGCAGCCGGCGCCGCCGCCGCGCAGCCCGAACGCCGGCGGCCTGTACTGAGCGCACGCGGGCTTACCGCGCCGGCGCAGCCGTGCTACAGGGCGCGCCGGGCCGGAGCCCCTGCGGCTCGAGCCAGTGGGGCAGCGATGCAGAGCGGAGGCCGCGATGCGCGCCGAGATGACGCATCTCGTGGAAGAGATCGAGCAGGGCCTGGCCCTGCTGAGGAGGCATCTTTGACTGGGACCGGGCGGTCGCCCGCCTCGCCGAGCTGAACGCCGCCGCCGAGGATCCGGCGCTCTGGAACGACGCCGAGCGCGCCCAGGCGGTGATGCGCGAGCGCACGCGGCTGGCCGACGCGATCGAGCGGCAGCAGAAGCTGGAGCGTGAGCTCGAGGACGGCGTGGCGCTCGCCGAGCTCGCCGAGGAGGAAGACGATAAGGCGGCGCTTGGCGAGGCGGAGGCGGCGCTGGCCGCGCTCAAGGGCCGGCTCGCGCGGCTGCAGATCGAGAGCCTGCTCTCCGGCGAGGCGGACGCCAACGACTGCTATCTCGAGATCCATGCCGGCGCCGGCGGCACCGAGTCGCAGGACTGGGCCGAGATGCTGCTCCGCATGTACGTTCGCTGGGCCGAGGCGCACGGCTACAAGCTGGAGTGGATCGAGGAGAGCCCGGGCGAGGAGGCCGGCGTCAAGTCGGTGACCGTGCGGATCGTCGGCCACAACGCCTATGGCTGGCTGCGCACCGAGAGCGGCGTGCACCGGCTGGTGCGCATCTCGCCGTTCGACAGCCAGGCGCGCCGCCACACCAGCTTCGCCAGCGTCTGGGTCTATCCGGTGGTCGACGACAGTATCCAGGTCGACATCCAGGACAAGGACCTGCGCATCGACACCTACCGCGCCTCGGGCGCCGGCGGCCAGCACGTCAACCGCACCGACAGCGCGGTGCGCATCACGCATCTGCCGACCAACATCGTCGTGCAGTGCCAGAACGACCGCTCGCAGCACCGCAACCGCGCCCAGGCGATGGCGATGCTGCGCGCCCGGCTGTACGAGCTCGAGCTGCAGAAGCGGCGCGATGCGGCCGAGGCCGAGGCCGCCGGCAAGAGCGAGATCGGCTGGGGCCACCAGATCCGCTCCTACGTGCTGCAGCCCTACCAGATGGTCAAGGACCTGCGCACCGAAGTCGAGAAGGGCAACGCCCAGGGCGTGCTGGACGGCGACATCGACGCCTTTCTCGAGGCGGCGCTGGCGCAGGGCCTGGGGGCCGGCGAACGCCAGCCTGCCCACTGACCTCTTGCTGCGACCCTCGCCGCCGGACGGGCGGGACGGGTCACGCGGCATATCGCGCATGGCGGAACCGGGCGTGCGCGGTAAGCTGCGGCGAATCTCGAGCGGCCTGCCGCGTTGCGAGGGAGCCCTGCCATGCTGCATATCGACCTGCCGACCCACGCAGAGATCGCACAGCTCATCAGCCGTCGCGCCAGCCCGGCCGTCTCGTTCTATCTGCGCACCACGCCCGTGACGCAGGACACCGACGTCGACCGGCTCGAGCTGAAGAACCTCCTCAAGGCCGCCGTGGCCGAGATGGAGGCGGCAGGCACGCCCAAGCGCAGCATCCGACCGATCCAGGAGAGCGTCGAGGCGCTGGTCGAGGACGACGGCTTCTGGGTGGAGCAGGCCAACAGCCTCGCGGTCTTCGTCACGCCCGAGAGCATCCGCACGTTCCGCCTGCCCAACAAGCTCGCGAACATCGTCGAGGTCTCCGACCGCTTCCATCTGAAGCCGCTGCTCCGCTCGGTGACGTTCCCGCAGCATGCCTACGTGCTGGCGATCGGCGCGGGCGCGGTGCGGCTCATCGAGGTCTCGGCCGATCTGCCGCCGTACGAGGTCAAGGTGCCGGACCTGCCGCGCGACGCCAGCGAGGTGCTCGGACGCCGCAGCCCCGTCCCGCGCAGCGGCAACATGCAAGGCAGCGAGGCCACCAGCGAATACGCGATGCTGAGCCGCTACGCGCGCGCCGTCGACCGGGCCCTGCGCCCGGTGCTCGCGGGCCACGAGCGGCCGCTGATCGTGGCCGCGGCCGAGCCGATGGCCTCGATCTTCCGCAGCGTCGCCAGCTATCCGCATATCGCGGCGCAGGTGATCCCGGGCAGCGCCGACAGCGTGCCCGACCACGAGCTCGCAGCCCGTGCCCGCGCCGTGCTCGATGCGATCTATGCTGCCGAGATCGGCGACCTGCGCGCCCTCTATCGCACGCGTGAAGCCCAGGGCCGCGCTACCACCGATATCGCCCAGGCCGCGCGCGCGGCCACGTTCGGCGCCGTCGATACGCTGATCTTCGACATGGATGCGGTCGTGCCGGGCACCGTCGACGACGAGGACGGCAAGGTCGCCTTCGCCGATCAGGCGGACGCGGTGAACTACGGCGTGGTGGACGAGATCGCCCGCCGCGCGCTGCGATCCGGCGCGCGGGTGTTGGCTGCCCGACGGGCCGACATCCCCGGCGGCGGCGACCTCGCCGCGATCCTGCGCTACCCGATCTGAGGCGGGGCGGCCCAGCCGCTCGGCGGGCCAGGCGACGCGCCGCACGCCGACCGATCACATCCGAGTGGTCTGCGAGAACGTGATTTGACCGGCCGTCCCGGCGGGCGAGAGTCGCTGTCCTCATCGTCGAGGGAGGCAACCATGGCACGTCAAGGTGTTTCGACCGGTGGGGCCGGCCCCAGCTGCGCGACCGGCGCCCTCTGCGCGGCCGCCGTCTGCATCCTGCTGCCCGTCGGGGCGGCACATGCAGGAGCTGACCACATCGTTTATCCAGAAGGTTACCAAAACGACTTCACCTACTACAACACGGTCAACCTGGCGGACGAGCGCAAGCAGGTCGTCAAGATGTTCGCCAACGACGTCGCCCTGCAGAGCGCCAAGGACGGCGCGCCCCTGGACAGCGGCTCGGTGATCGTCATGGAGATCTACAAGGCGGCGCTGGACGCCAATGAGCAGCCGGTCCTCGGCGCCGACGGCTTCTTCGTGCCGGCGGAGATGGCCGGCATCGCCGTCATGGAGACCCGCTCCGGCTGGGGCGAGGACTACCCGGAAGAGTGGCGCAACGATGAATGGGAGTTCGCCGCCTTCAAGCCGGACGACCACAGCCTGGTTGAGCGCGACTACCAGCCCTGCTTCGCGTGCCACAAGCCGCTGGCGGAGAGCGGCTACCTGTTCTCGCTCAAGGCGCTCGAGGCAGCATCCGCCAAGCAGGCCTCCGGCGGCTGACGATCGCTTCGCCGCGAGGTGTTGAGCGCGCGCACGGGACGCACTACAACCTGCCCAGGAGACGCAACGAGAGCACTGCACGGACTTGATGGAAAAGCGAACCTTCATCGACCTCATCGGCAACACGCCGCTGGTTCACCTGCGGCGTGCCTCCGAGGAGACCGGCTGCACGATTCTCGGCAAGGCCGAGTTCCTCAATCCGGGCCAGTCGGTCAAGGATCGCGCGGCGCTGTGGATCGTGCGCGACGCCGAGAGGCGCGGCCTGCTGCGCCCGGGTGGCACGATCGTCGAGGGCACCGCGGGCAACACCGGCATCGGCCTGGCCCTGGTCGGCAACGCGCTCGGCTACCGTTCGGTGATCGTGATGCCGGAGACCCAGAGCCAGGAGAAGAAGGACATGCTGCGCCTGTGCGGCGCCGAGCTGATCCTGGTGCCGGCCGTGCCGTACAAGGACCCGATGAACTACGTGCGCTACTCCGGCAGGCTCGCGGAGGAGCTGGCCGCCAAGGAGCCGAACGGCGCGATCTGGGCGAACCAGTTCGACAACACCGCCAACCGCCAGGCTCACATCGACAGTACGGGCCCCGAGATCTGGCGCCAGACCGAGGGCAAGGTCGACGCGTTCGTCTCGGCGGTCGGCACCGGCGGCACGCTCGCCGGCGTCGGCATGGCGCTGAAGCAGCGCAACCCGAAGGTGGTGATCGCGCTCGCCGACCCGCTCGGCTCGGCGATCTACAGCTACTATGCGCACGGCGAGCTCAAGGCCGAGGGCAACTCGATCACCGAGGGGATCGGCCAGGGCCGGATCACGAAGAACCTCGAGGGCGCGCCGGTCGACGCCTGGTTCCAGATCCCGGACGAGGAGGCGCTGCCGCTGATCTTCGACCTGGTGATCGAGGAGGGCCTGACGCTCGGCAGCTCCACGGGCATCAACATCGCCGGCGCCATCCGGCTGGCAAGGCAGATGGGCCCGGGCCACACCATCGTCACGGTGCTGTGCGACTACGGCAACCGCTACCAGAGCAAGCTGTTCAATCCCGCCTTCCTGCGCGAGAAGGGCCTGCCCGCGCCGCGCTGGCTGGACAAGGACTGAGCGCCGCACCGCCACCACGCTTGGAAAATCCATGGCCGCGACGAGATCCGATGCCCTGGTCAGCACCGAGTGGCTCGCCGAGCGGCTGCATGCGCCCGACGTCAAGGTCGCCGACGCCACCTACTTCCTGCCGACGATGGGGCGCGACGCCCAAGCCGAGTACCGCGCGGCGCATATCCCGGGCGCGATCTTCTTCGACATCGACGACATCGCCGACAGCGACAGTCCGCTGCCTCACATGCTGCCGGATGCGGCCAAGTTCTCGAGCCGCGTGCGCAAGCTCGGCCTCGGCGACGGCGTGCGCATCGTGCTCTACGACAACAACCGCTTCTCCGCGAGCGCGCGGGCGTGGTGGATGTTCCGCGTCTTCGGCCACGCCGACGTCGCCGTGCTCGACGGGGGTCTGGGCAAGTGGCGCGCCGAAGGTCGGCCCGTCGACGATGCGGTGGTGTCGCCGCAGGAGCGGCATTTCACGGCGCGGCAGAACCACCTCCTGGTGCGCGATCTCGAGCAGATGCGCGCGAACCTGGTGAGCCGGCGCGAGCTGGTGATCGACGCGCGCGCCGCCGGCCGCTTCGCCGGCACCGAGCCGGAGCCGCGCCCGGGGCTGCGCAGCGGCCACATTCCGGGCAGCGTCTGCGTGCCCTACACCGACCTGATCCGGCCCGACGGCACGCTGGCGCCGGCC
>DASUGG010000234.1:0-7982 GCA_036274135.1 Geminicoccaceae bacterium | reverse complement strand
TGCCGTGGCCTTCGAACGGCGTGCAGACATGCGCCGCGTCGCCGGCGAGCAGGATCCGGCCGAGCCGGTAGCGGCGCGCGACGCGCGCATGCGTCTGGAACAGTTGCGGCTCGTCCGGGTCCCGCAGGGCAGCGCCGGGCGAGATCGCCCGCAGCCTGCCGGCGACGACCGCGAGAACCTCGTCGATGCCGCAGTCCGGCCGGTAGGTGAACCGCCAGCGGCCGTCCCGCAGCGGGAACGCGATCACGACTGGCGGCTCGATCTGGACCGCGGCGTGGTCGAGCGGCTGCGGCCAGCCCGCGAGATGCGCATCGAGCACGCCCCAGCGCGCCGGATATTCGTGGCCCTCGAACGGCTCGCCGACGGCCTCGCGCACGGCGCTGTGCAGCCCGTCGGTGCCGACCACCCAGCTCGCTTCCAGGGTCTGCTCGCCGTCCTGGATCGAGTTCAGGCGCACCGCCACGCCGCGCTCGCCCTGCTCCAGACCGGCGAACGCGACGCCGCGCTCCACCTTTGCGCCCAGCTGCGCGAGATGGTCGGTCAGGATGCGCTCCGTCTGCTCCTCGGGCAGGCAGAGATCGAACGGGAACGGGCTGTCGAGGCCGCCGAGCCCGACCGATCCGACCTGCGCGCCGCCGGCGAACAGGTTGATGCCGCGGATGATGCGGCCGGCGCGCAGGAACCGCTCCGCCAGTCCTATTCCTTCGAGCACCTCGAGGGTGCGCGACTTGACCGCCACCGCGCGGTCGCGCCCGAGAGGCTCCGGGCGGCGGTCGATCAGGCGGAAGGGGATGTCGCGGCGCGCGAGCTCGATGGCCAGCATCAGTCCCGTCGGACCGGCGCCGACGACCAGAACCGGATGTTCCATCATGATCGGTGATTCCCCGGCGGCCCCGCCGCCGCGCCAATCTCTGCCGCAATTTCAACGTCGCGGCAACGTGCTTATCGATCCCTAAGTTCTTTACAACTACTGTCGGTTCGGCTTGTATGGTCGGCGGCAAGACCATCCGCCGACGATGGCGGATCCTCGGAAGAGGGTGGAAGGGTCCTTCAGGATGGCAATGAAGGCCGTTCATCTGACCTTCGACATCCGCTGCAGCGCGATTCGCGCCGCGGCGTCGCGTCTTGCCGCCCTTCCGGCGGAGCTTCGACTTATCTGCCCCTGAGCCGCAGCCTCACGACCGCGCGTGTTCAGGGGACGGGTTGACCAGCGAAGCACCCAGCTACGGAAGGAACGGGGCCATGTCGGCCGAGCAAACCAACGTATCGACTGACGCCAGCACGCGATCGGACGATCGCATCATCATCTTCGATACCACCCTGCGCGACGGCGAGCAGTCGCCCGGCGCCTCGATGACGGTCAGCGAGAAGCTGCGCATCGCCGAGCTGCTCGAGGAAATGGGCGTCGACGTCATCGAGGCGGGGTTCGCAATCGCCTCCGAGGGCGATTTCCACGCCGTCAACGAGGTGGCGAAGAAGATCAGGAACAGCGTCGTCTGCTCGCTGGCGCGGGCCGCCGCGGCGGACATCGACCGCGCCGCCGAGGCGCTGCAGCCGGCCGCGCAGAAGCGCATCCACACCTTCATCGCCACCAGCCCGCTGCACATGCAGTACAAGCTGCAGATGACCCCCGATGCGGTCCACCAGGCGGTGATCGACAGCGTCACGCGGGCGCGCAACTACACCGACGACGTCGAGTGGAGCTGCGAGGACGGCTCGCGCAGCGAGCACGACTTCCTGTGCCGCTGCATCGAGAGCGCGATCGACGCCGGCGCCACGACGATCAACATTCCGGATACCGTCGGCTACGCCTATCCCGACGAGTTCGCCGACCTGATCGGGATGATCCGCAACCGCGTGCCGAACATCGACAAGGCAGTGATCTCGGTGCACTGCCACAACGATCTGGGGCTCGGCGTGGCGAACTCGCTGCGCGCGATCCAGGCCGGCGCCAGGCAGGTCGAGTGCACGATCAACGGCATCGGCGAGCGGGCCGGCAACGCCGCGATGGAAGAGATCGTGATGGCGATCCGCACGCGGCCCGACATCCTGCCGCACCAGCACCGGATCGTGACCCAGCACATCACCCGCGCCTCGCGCCTGGTCAGCGCGATCACCGGCTTCGCCGTGCAGCCGAACAAGGCGATCGTCGGCGCCAACGCCTTCGCGCACGAGGCCGGCATCCACCAGGACGGCATGCTCAAGCACGCCGGCACCTACGAGATCATGCGGCCCGAGGACGTCGGCCTGGTGCGCTCGAACCTGGTCATGGGCAAGCATTCCGGCCGGCACGCCTTCAAGAAGAAGCTGGCCGAGCTGGGCTACGAGATCGGCGACAACGCGCTGGCCGAGACCTTCGCGCGCTTCAAGGCGCTCGCCGACAAGAAGAAGGAGATCTTCGACGAGGATCTGATCGCCCTGGTCGACGACGAGATCCAGACCGTCGACCAGCGGATCAAGGTGGTCGAGCTCGACGTGCGCTGCGGCTCCAGGCCGAAGTCGTTCGCCAGCATCGCGCTGGAGATCGACGGCGCCGAGCAGCGCGCCGAGGCCGAGGGCGACGGCCCGGTCGACGCCACCTTCAACGCGATCCAGAAGCTGGTGCCGCACAAGGCGAGGCTCGCGCTGTTCCAGATCCACGCGGTGACCGAGGGGACGGATGCGCAGGCCGAGGTCACCGTGCGTCTCGAGGAGCACGGCAAGTCGGTCAACGGCCAGGGCGCCGAGACCGACACGATTCTCGCGTCGGCGCGGGCATATGTCATGGCGTTAAACAAACTTTTAGTGAAACGCGAAAAAACAGCGCCTGCTGCTCTGTCCGCGTGACGGCCGCGGCCGGCGATCGATCGGGCCGGGGACGTTAATCATGGGTAAGGCCGACCGGCGGTAGACTGCATGTCGCGTCGGCCGTCCCCCGTGGGACGGGCGTGGACCCATAGCCACGGAACCCGTGCACATGCTCTCGCGACTTCTCGGTCTGCTGTCCGCCGATATGGCGATCGACCTCGGCACAGCGAACACGCTGGTCTACGTCAAGGGCAAGGGCATCGTGCTGGACGAGCCCTCCGTGGTGGCCATCGCCAACAACCGCGGCCGCAAGCAGGTGCTCGCGGTCGGCGACGAGGCCAAGCAGATGGTCGGCCGCACTCCCGGCAACATCGAGGCGATCCGCCCGCTGCGCGACGGCGTGATCGCCGACTTCGAGGTCGCCGAGGAGATGATCAAGCACTTCATCCGCAAGGTGCACAACCGGCGCGGCTTCGCGAGCCCCCGGGTGATCATCTGCGTCCCGTCCGGTTCGACCGCCGTCGAGCGGCGGGCGATCCAGGAATCGGCGGAGAGCGCGGGCGCGCGCCGGGTCTTCCTGATCGAGGAGCCGATGGCCGCGGCGATCGGCGCCGGGCTGCCGGTCACCGAGCCGACCGGCTCGATGGTCGTCGACATCGGCGGCGGCACGACCGAGGTCGCGGTGCTCTCGCTCGGCGGCATCGTCTACGCCCGCTCGATCCGCGTCGGCGGCAACAAGATGGACGAGGCGATCATCAGCTACATCCGCCGCAACCACAATCTCCTGATCGGCGAGGGCACCGCCGAGCGCATCAAGAAGGAGATCGGCTCCGCCTGCCTGCCCGAGGACGGCAACGGCCCGGTGGTCGAGATCAAGGGCCGCGACCTGATGAACGGCGTGCCGAAGGAGATCGTGATCAGCCAGCGGCAGATCGCCGAGTCGCTCTCGGAGCCGGTCACCGCGATCATCGAGGCGGTCAAGGTGGCGCTCGAGCACACCGCGCCGGAACTCTCCGCCGACATCGTCGACAAGGGCATCGTGCTGACCGGCGGCGGTTCCCTGCTCGGCAATCTCGATTTCGTGCTGCGCCATGCGACCGGCCTGCCGGTGAGCCTGGCGGAGGAGCCGCTGACCTGCGTGGCGCTCGGCACCGGCCGTTGTCTCGAAGAGATGAAGACCCTGCGGCACGTGCTGCATACCGCGTACTAGACGGGTCCCTACGACGCGCGGGGTCGGGTATCGCTGCCTTGGTCGGCCCGGGACGTCATGATCGAGCCGCCGACGACGGAGGGATGCGCCCGCCGCGGCTGAACGCCGTCCGCAGGCTCGGCGGCCGCGCCTTGCGGGCCGACGGCGGAGGTCGCGCGTGAAGCTCGGGCGCCGCTCGCTGTCGCGGCTGACGCTGCCGCTGAAGGCGCTGCTCGACCGCTTCGCCTTCGCCGCGTTCCTCCTGCTCTCGCTTGCCCTGCTGCTGGTCGGCAAAGCCGACCATGCGCTGCTCGGCAGGGTCGGCGCCGGCGTCAGCGATGCCATGGTGCCGGTGCTGGTCGCGGTGGTCGAGCCGGTCAACGCCGCGCGCCGCGCCGCCTCGCAGATCGGCCGGCTGTTCGCCCTGCGGCAGGAGAATGCGCAGCTGCGGGCCCAGAACCAGCGCCTGCTCGAGTGGCAGGACACGGCGCGGCAGCTCGCCCTGGAGAATGGCGCGCTGCGCCAGCTGCTCAACCTGGAATCGGGCGCTCCGCCGCCGATCGCGGTGACGGCGCGCGTCGTCGCGGACGCCGGCAGTCCCTTCGTCCACACCGTGCTGGTGGACGCCGGCGCCGAGCAGGGTGTCGTCAAGGGCATGGCCGCGATCAACGAGCGCGGTCTGGTCGGGCGCGTCATCGAGGTCGGCCGGCGCAGCGCGCGCGTCCTTCTGCTGACCGACTTCAACTCGCGCGTGCCGGTGATGGTCGAGCCGTCGCGCGACCAGGCGATTCTCGCCGGCGACAACTCGCGCGAGCCCGGCCTGACCTTTCTGCCGCTGAACCCGCGCATGGCGGTCGGCCAGCGCGTCGTCACCTCGGGGCGCGGCGGGGTGCTGCCGCCGGGCCTCGCGGTCGGCCGGATCAGCGCGATCGACGATCGCAAGGTCGCCGTGGCGCCGGAGGTCGACTGGCAGCGCCTGGAATATGTCCGGCTGCTCGAGTACAGCAGGGTCGTGCCGCCGGAGAGCCTGGCGGCGTTGCAGCGCGAGGTGTACGGGCCGCCGCGGCCGCCTGCCGCCGCAACCGGGGAGCCGGCGGCCCAGGCCGAAGGGACGCCGGGCACCGCCGGCGGCCATCCGTGACGTCGTCCTGGCTGCGGCGCCTGGATGCCTGGCTGCGGGCGCTCGTGCCGCTGGCGACGGCGCTGCTCGCGGTCGTCGCCGACGTGCTGCCGCTGCTGCATGTCGGCCCGGCCAGCGTGATGCCGCTCGCGACATTGAGCGTCGCGTTCTTCTGGAGCCTGTACCGGCCCGACCTGTTCGGCGCCGGGGCGGCCTTCGCCACCGGCCTCGCGCACGACGCCCTGGCCGGCCTGCCGCTCGGCCTTACCTCGCTCGTGCTGCTGCTGGTCCGCCACGTCATGGCGGCGCAGCGGCGCTTCTTCGTCGCCCGCCCCTTTCCGGTCATCTGGTGCTGCTTCGTGCTGCTGGCGCTGGCGGCGCTGGCGCTGCGCTGGGCGCTGTGCTGCCTGTGGTGGGGCCGCCTGTTCGCGCCGCAGCCGCTGGTCTTCGAGCTGCTTCTGACCCTGGCCTTCTATCCCGTGGCGACGCTGCTGCTGGCGCGGGTGCACAACTGGATCCCGAGGACCGGCGATGCATCGTGAGGCGGAGAGGCTGCGCTCCTTCTCGCGCCGCACCCTGCTGCTCGGTGCCGGCCAGCTCGCGGTGTTCGGTGCGCTCGCCGGCCGGCTCTACTACCTTCAGGTCGTGGCGGCCGACCAGTACGCCCTGCTCGCCGACGAGAACCGCATCAACCACCGTCTGCTGCCGCCGGCCCGCGGCGCCGTGCTCGACCGCAACGGCGTGCCGCTCGCCGGCAACCGGCCGACCTACCGCGTCCTGGTGATCCCCGAGCAGGCCGGCGACGTCGCCGCCACCCTCGAGGCGGTTGCCCGGCTGATCCCGCTGCCGCCGGAGCGGGCCGCCGAGGTGATCGCCGAGGCGAGACGGCGGCGGGCGTTCGTGCCGATCACGATCCGCGACGATCTGGCCTGGTCGGAGGTCGCGCGGATCGCCGTGCACGCGCCGGAGCTGCCGGGCGTCGCGCTCGATTCCGGCCTGCTGCGCGACTACCCGATGCATCGGGTGACGGCGCATGTGGTGGGCTATGTCGGTCCGGTCGCCGAGAGCGAGCTGAACGGCGATCCGCTCCTCGAGCTGCCCGAGTTCCGGATCGGCAAGAGCGGCATCGAGCGGACCTACGAGCAGGTGCTGCGGGGCCGCGCCGGCATCAGCCGCTACGAGGTGAACGCCCTCGGCCGCGAGATCAAGCAGCTCTACCGGCAGGACGGCGAGCCCGGCACGGATCTGCGCCTGACCATCGACCTCGAGCTGCAGCGCCACGTGTACCGCCGGCTCGCGGGCGAGCAGAGCGCCAGCGCCGTGGTGCTCGACGTGCACGCCGGCGAGGTCCTGGCGCTGGCCTCGGTGCCGGCGTTCGATCCGGCCGGCTTCGGCAACGGCCTGAGCCGCGACACCTGGCAGGCGCTGACCGCCGATCCGCGCGCGCCCTTGATGAACAAGGCGATCGCCGGCCAGTATCCGCCAGGCTCGACCTTCAAGATGATCGTCGCGCTGGCCGCGCTCGAGGCCGGGGTCGCGACGCCGGAGCTGAGGGTCAACTGTCCCGGCCACCTGCGCCTCGGCCGGCACGTCTTCCATTGCTGGAAGCGCTGGGGGCACGGCGAGCTGACGCTGGTCGACGCCCTGTCGCAGTCCTGCGACGTCTACTTCTACGAGCTCGCGCGCAAGGTCGGCATCGACCCGATCGCCGCGATGGCGCGGCGCTTCGGCCTGGGCGCGCGGCTCGGGATCGACCTGCCGGGCGAGCGCGCCGGCCTGGTGCCCGACCGCGCCTGGAAGCAGAAGGCGCTCGGCCAGCGCTGGCACCAGGGCGAGACGCTGGTGGCCGGCATCGGCCAGGGGTTCGTGCAGGCGACCCCGCTGCAGCTCGCGGTGATGGCGGCGCGCCTGGCGACCGGCCGCGCGGTGCTGCCCTCGATCGTGCGCGGCGGCGCGCCGGGGGCGCCGCAGGCCGCCGACCCGGCGCCGCCGATCGGCGTCTCCGAGGCGGCGCTGAGCTGTGTGCGGCGCGGCATGTACGAGGTCGTCAACGGCGAGCGCGGCACCGCCCGCGTCGCCCGGCTCGGCGCTGCCGACGTCGCGATGGCCGGCAAGACCGGCACCTCGCAGGTGCGTCGGATCACGCAGAGCGAGCGGCTGAGCGGCGTGCGCAAGAACGAGGAGAAGTCGTGGCAGGAGCGCGACCACGCGCTGTTCGTGGCCTTCGCGCCCTATCGCGAGCCGCGCTACGCGCTCGCCTTGGTGGTCGAGCACGGCGGCAGCGGCAGCCAGGCCGCCGGGCCGATCGCGCGCGACATCATGGCCAAGGCGCTCGAGCTCGATCCGACCCGGCCGCGACCGGCGCTGAGCGCCGGGGGCGCGCGGCCGGAGAGCGCCGGCCCGAGCGATCCGGCCTGAGCCATGGCGACGTCCCTGATCGGCCCCACCGAGCTGTCGCTGGCCGACAAGCTCCGCCTGCTCAACTGGCCCTTCGTCGGCTTCGTGATCCTGATCGCGCTGGTCGGCTACGCGATGCTCTATTCGGCCGGCGGCGGCTCGCACGCGCCCTGGGCCTGGCGTCACGGCGTGCGGTTCGGCCTCGGCTTCACCGCCATGCTGGTGGTCGCCCTGATCGATGTCCGCCTCTGGTTTCGCCTGGCCTACCCGATCTACGGCGTGGCGCTGCTCGGCCTCGTCGCGGTCGACGTGATGGGCATCATCAGCATGGGCGCGCAACGCTGGATCGATCTCGGCCTGTTCCAGGTGCAGCCCTCGGAGGTCATGAAGATCGGCCTCGTGCTGGCCCTGGCGCGCTATTTCCACAGCGCCTGGCTCGAGGACGTGACGCGCCCGGCCTTCCTGGCGCTGCCCCTCCTGCTGATCGCC
>DASUGG010000233.1:0-2851 GCA_036274135.1 Geminicoccaceae bacterium | reverse complement strand
GGCATCGCCCGGCTGCTGATCCGGCTGTCGCGCGGCAGCTTCGAGCGGGCCCTGGTGCTGACGCTGGGCTACGTCACCGCGAGCAGCGCGTTCCTGAACAACACCCCGATCGTGGTGATCTTCATCCCGATCATGCGCTCGGTCGCCGAGCGCTTCGGGCGCAGCCCGGTCGCGGTCATGATGCCGTTGAGCTTCGCCGCGATCCTCGGCGGCATGCTGACGCTGATCGGCACCTCGACCAACCTGCTGGTGTCCGGCGAGCTGGTGAAGCTTGGCTACCGGCCGTTCGGGTTCTTCGAGCTGACCGTGCCGGGTCTGGTGCTGGCGCTGGCGGGTGGCGCCTATGTCATGCTGCTGCCGCGGCTTTTGCGGCCGCGCCATCCGCGTCCCGGGCTGGCGGCGCCCGAGGGCCGGCAGTTCATCGCCGAGATTGACATCGTCTCCGGCTCCAAGTTGATCGGCGAGAGCTCGCGCGCCGGGCTTTTCCCCGGCCTTCCCGACGTCACCGTGCGGCTCATCCAGCGCGGCTACCGCACGATCCTGCCGCCGTTCGAGAACGTCACGCTGGAGGAAGGCGACGTGCTGATCGTCGCCGCGACGAGGAAGGTGCTGACGGCGATCTTCTCGCAGCACCCCGGCCATCTGCTGCGGCCCTCGTCGGAGCCGGGCCCGCCGGCGATCGCGGGCGCCCAGGCCACCGACCTCGTCCTCGCCGAGGCCATGATTAAGCCCGCCTCGCGCATGGTCGGGCAGACGCTGGAGCTCACCAACTTTCCGCAGCGCAGCCGCTGCACCGTGCTCGGCGTCGAGCGCCGCGCCCGCATGCTGCGCACCCGCCTGCATGAGGTCCGCCTCGAGCCCGGCGACGTCCTGCTGCTGGTTGGCCGGCAGCCCGACATCGAGCGGCTGCGGGGCGATCCCGACGTGCTGCCGATCGAATGGTCGGCGAGCGACATGCCGCTCGTGCGCAAGGCGCCGGTCGCCGCCGTGATCCTCGCCGCCATCGTGCTGCCGGCGGCGCTCGAGTTGCTGCCGATCGTCGTCACCTCGCTGCTCGGCGTGGTCGCGCTGATCGCCACCGGCTGCCTCAACATCCGTCAGGCGGCGCGCGCCGTCGACCGCCAGATCGTGCTGATCATCGCCGCATCGCTCGCGCTGGGCACCGCCCTCGAGGCGACCGGCGCCGCGGCCTACCTCGCCGGCGCGATGCTCGCCGTCATGGCGGACGCTCCCGCCGCCGCCGTGCTCTCGGCCCTGTTCCTCCTGGTCGCCCTGCTCACCAACGTCCTCAGCAACAACGCCGCCGGCGTCCTGTTCACGCCGATCGCGGTGAACGTCGCGCACCAGCTCGGCGTCGACCCGTTGCCCTTCGCGCTGGCGGTGACCTTCGGCGCCAGCTGCTCCTTCGCCACGCCGATCGGCTACCAGACCAACCTCTTGGTGATGGGCCCCGGCCACTATCGCTTCCGCGACTTCCTGCTGGCCGGCACGCCGCTCGTGGCGATCGTCTGGCTCGCCTTCTCCTTGTTCGCGCCCTGGTACTACGGGATATGATGCGGCGGGCTTTGGATGACCGCGGGCATGCACCTGTTCTTCTCCACCGAGCTGGCCGCCTGTCCCTACCTGCCCGACCGTGTCGAGCGGCGCCTGGTCACCTCGCTCGACGGCGCCGATGCCGACGCGCGGCACGAGCAGCTGATGCAGGTCGGCTTCCGGCGCGCGCAGCGCTTCGCCTACCGCCCGGCCTGCCCCGGCTGCCGCGCCTGCGTGCCGGTGCGGATCCCGGTGGCGCGCTTCGCCGTGAGCCGTGGCTGGCGGCGGATCCTGCGCCGCAACGCCGATCTCGTCGCCGGCGAGCGGCCGCTGGTCGCGACCGAGGAGCAGTTCGCGCTGTTCAGCCGCTATCTCGCCGGCCGCCACGCCGAGGGCGGGATGACCGCGATGTCGTGGCCCGATTACCGCGCGATGATCGACGACAGCCCGGTCGCGGGCCTCGTCGCGGAGTGGCGGCGGCCGGACGGTTCGCTGATCGCCGCGAGCCTCACTGACCGCTGCGCCAGCGGCCTGTCCGGGGTCTACAAGTTCTTCGATCCGGACGAGGGCCGGCGCTCGCTCGGCAGCCTGATCGTGCTCTGGCACGTGCAGCGCGCCCGCGAGCTCGGCCTGCCCTACGTCTATCTCGGCTACTGGGTCGCCGGCAGCCTGAAGATGGCCTACAAGGCGCGCTTCCGGCCGCTCGAGCAGCTCACCGTCGACGGCTGGCAGCCCCTGCCGGACGAAGCGGACGAGGCGGACGGCGAGGCGGCCGAGCCGGCGGGGCGGCAGGGTCGGATCAGCGCCGCATGACGCCGCGCGGCGCGGCGCGAGCCCCTGTTCGCGCGACGACCTTGCCGAGTCCGCGCCGTCCGGTCTAGAAACCGGCCGCCAACATCCCCAATTTTGCGCAATGCCCGCGGTCCTCATCCTGAACGGCCCCAATCTGAACCTGCTCGGGCGTCGCGAGCCCGGCATCTATGGCCACACGACGCTCGCCGACATCGAGGCGATGTGCGCCGCCGAGGGCGAGCGCCTGGGCCTCGCGGTGACCTGCCGGCAGAGCAACAGCGAGGGCGAGATCGTCGGCTGGGTGCAGGAGGTGCCGGGCCGTTTCGCAGGCCTGATCCTCAATGCCGGCGCCTACAGCCACAGCTCGATCGCGCTCCTCGACGCGGCGCGGACGCTTGCCGAACCCTTGATTGAGGTCCATTTGTCCAATATCTACCGCCGCGAAGCTTTTCGGCACCATTCGTACGTGTCCCTGGCGGCGACCGGCGTGCTCTGCGGTTTCGGCGTCCGGGGTTATCTCATGGCG
>DASUGG010000232.1:0-2554 GCA_036274135.1 Geminicoccaceae bacterium | reverse complement strand
GAGCTGCTGGGCTTCCAGCCGGGCCGCGACTGGCGGCAGATGCTGGCCGGCGCCGCTGACGCCGCCGACCCGCAAGCCTGAGCCGGAGCAGCGCCGGTGGCCCCTCCCTTCGCCATCAACACCTACAGCTACACGCTCTCGCACACCGCCCCGGACTGCCTGCGCCACCTCGCCGCGCAGGGCTATGCCGACTTCGAGCTGATGATCTATCCGGGCCACCTGTGGCCTGCCGGGACGGACGCGGCGGCGCGCCGCGAGCTGCGCGCCCTGGTCGAGGCCGAGCGGCTGCGGATCGTCAGCCTCAACATGCCCAACATCGACATGAACGTCGCCGCCGCGGCCGAGGAGATGCGCCGCTACACGCTGGGCCTGCTGCACGCCATCCTGGAGCTCGCCGGCGATCTCGAGGTGCCGGGGGTCGTGGTAGGCCCCGGCAAGGCGAACCCGCTGCTGCCGGCGCCGCGCGAGCGCCTGCTCGGCCACTTCTTCCGCGCGCTCGACGAGCTGGCGCCGCACGCCGAGCGGCTCGGCACGCAGCTCTACCTCGAGAATATGCCGTTCGCCTTCCTGCCCGACGCCGAGAGCCTGATGGCGGCGCTGGAGCGCCATGGCGACGAGCGCATCGCGGTGGTCTACGACGTCGCCAACGCCGTGTTCATCGGCGAGGACCTCGGCGCCGGGCTGCGCCGCGTCGCGGGCCGCCTGAAGCTCGTGCACCTGTCCGACACGCCGCGCGAGGTCTACCGGCACAGCCCGGTCGGCGAGGGCGTAGTACCGTTCGCGGCGCTGCCGCCGCTGCTCGCCGAGGTCGGCCATGCCGATCTGCCGATGCTGGAGATCATCGCGGCCGATCCGGATCAGGCGATCCGCGCCAGCATCGAGCGGCTGCATGTGCTCGGTTGGCCGCGCCGCGCCGGCGGCGCCTGAGCGCGGATTCCCTTTCCAACACTCGGAGGACATGCATGGTGCCGGAAAGTGTCGACGTGGTGGTGGTCGGGGCGGGCAATGCCGCGATGTGCGCAGCGCTCGCCGCCGCCGACCAGGGCGCCTCGGTCCTGGTGCTGGAGCGCGCGCCGGAAGAGGAGCGCAGCGGCAACACCCACTATACCGCCGGCGCCTTCCGCGTCGCCTATGATGGCGTCGAGCAGCTGCGCGCGCTGATGCCCGACCTTACCGACGACGAGATCGCCAGCACCGATTTCGGCACCTATAGCGAGGACCAGTTCTTCGACGACATGGCGCGGGTAACCGAGTACCGCGCCGACCCCGAACTCGCGGACCTGCTGGTGCGGCGCAGCTTTACGACCATGTGCTGGATGCGCGACAAGGGCGTGCGCTTCGCGCCGATCTGGGGGCGGCAGGCGTTCAAGGTCGACGGCCGCTTCAAGTTCTGGGGCGGGCTCACCGTGGAGGCCTGGGGCGGCGGCCCGGGCCTCGTCGAGGCGCTGTTCGCGGCCGCTAAGAGCAACCGCATCCAGGTGGTCTACCGGACCCGCGCGAAGGACCTTCTGGCCGACGACGACGGCATCCACGGCGTGCGCGTGCGCTGCCAGGGGCGTACGCAGGACGTGCGCGCCAAGGCGGTGGTGCTGGCCTGCGGCGGCTTCGAGGCGAACGCCGAGTGGCGCACCCGCTATCTCGGCCCGGGCTGGGAGCTCGCCAAGGTGCGCGGCACGCGCTTCAATACCGGCGACGGCATCCGCATGGCGCTGGAGGCGGGCGCCATGCCGTGGGGCCACTGGTCGGGCAGCCACGCGGTCGGCTGGGATCGCAACGCGCCCGATTTCGGCGATCTCGCGGTCGGCGACGGCTTCCAGAAGCACAGCTACCCGTTCGGCATCATGATTAATGCCGACGGCCTGCGCTTCGTCGACGAGGGCGCCGACTTCCGCAACTACACCTATGCCAAGTACGGCCGCGTCATCCTCGCCCAGCCGCATCAGTTCGCATGGCAGATCTTCGATCAGAAAGTCGTCCATCTGCTGCGTGACGAGTACCGCATCCGCCGGATCACGAAGGTCACGGCCGACACGCTCGAGGAGCTGCTGCCCAAGCTCGAGGGCGTGAACGCTGAGCGCGGCCTCGCGACGATCAAGGCGTTCAACGCCGCGGTGCGGACCGACGTGCCGTTCAATCCCAACGTCAAGGACGGTCGCGGCACGCGAGGGCTGGACATCCCGAAGTCGAACTGGGCCAACCCGCTGGATGCGCCGCCGTTCGAGGCCTACCAGGTGACCTGCGGCGTGACCTTCACCTTCGGCGGCCTGCGCATCACGACGGATGGCCAGGTGGTCGACAGCGACGGCGAGCCGATGCCGGGCCTCTACGCGGCCGGCGAGCTGGTGGGCGGTCTGTTCTACTTCAACTACCCGGGCGGCACCGGCCTGATGTCGGGCGCGGTGTTCGGCAGGATCGCCGGCGCGTCCGCGGGTCAGGCCGCCACCAGGGGATGACGGACCTCGCCGCCGACGTCGTGGTGGTCGGCGGCGGCGGCGCCGGGCTCGCCGCGGCGATCGAGGCGCGAAGCCTCGGCCGCCATGTGGTGCTGCTCGAG
>DASUGG010000231.1:0-3131 GCA_036274135.1 Geminicoccaceae bacterium | reverse complement strand
CGACCAGCCGGCCGTCGGCGCGCCTCAGCCAGATCTCGCCAGCCTCGATCTTCCCCGGCCGCTCGACGATGCGCAGGATCGAGCGCGCCGTCACGCTCTTGCCGCAGCCGGACTCGCCGACGATGCCGAGCGTGCGGCCGGGCTCGAGGTCGAACGAGGCGCCGTCGACCGCGCGCACGATGCCCTCGTCCTGGTGAAACCAGGTCTTCAGGCCGCGCACCGAGAGGATCGGCTCAGCCATACGGGTCGGCCGCGTCGCGCAGGCCATCGCCGAGGAAGTTGAAGGCGAGGATCACCACGATCACCGGGATCGCCGCGATCAGGAGCCAGGGCGCGATGCCGAGCGCCTGGATGTTCTGCGCATCCTGCAGCAGCACGCCCCAGCTGATCGCCGGCGGCCGCAGTCCCAGCCCCAGGAAGGAGAGCGTGGTCTCGCTGATGATCATCGCCGGCAGAGCGAGGCTCACGGCGGCGATGATGTGCGACAGGAAGGAGGGCACCATGTGGCGGAAGATGATGCGCATGCGCGACGCGCCGGCGAGCTCCGCGGCGGTCACGAAGTCCTCCTCGCGCAGCGACAGGAAGCGGCCGCGCACCACGCGCGCGAGCTCGGTCCAGCCGATCAGCGAGATGATCACCGTGATCGCGAGGTAGACCTGGAGCACGCTCCAGCTCGAGGGCAGCGCGGCGGCGAGCCCCATCCACAACGGGATGGTCGGGATCGAGCGCAGGATCTCGATCAGGCGCTGGATCGCGGTGTCGATCCAGCCGCCGTAGAGGCCGGACACGCCGCCGAGCAGGACCCCGAGGAACAGCGAGATCGCGACGCCGGCGAGGCCGATACACAGCGAGGTGCGGGTCGCGAGCATCAGGCGCGACCAGAAATCGCGGCCGAGCTGGTCGGTGCCGAGCAGGAAGAGCGCGTCCTCGGCGTTGCCGCGATCGAGGCCGATCAGGTGGCGGTCGGTCGGGAACAGGCCCAGGAAGTCGTAGGCAAAGCCGCGCGCGAACAGGGTCAGGTAGCGCCTGTCCTCGGGGTCGGGCGCGTAGACCAGCTTGAAGGTCTTCATGTCGCGCTTGCCCTTGAGGGCATAGACGTGCGGCCGGAATCGGCCGTCGGCGAACCAGTGGATCGTCTGCGGCGGAATGTAGCTGCGGCCGGCGTCGGTCGCGTGCGGGTTGGAGACGGCGAGGAAATCGGCGAAGATCGCCACGAGATAGAAGAAGGCGACGATGAAGGCGCTCGCCACGGCGACCTTGTGCCGCCGGAAGCGCCACCAGGTGAGCTGCAGCTGGCTCGCGACCGCGACCTTCTCCTCGGCCGCGGTGGTGACGACGCCCGGCGCCGCTTCGATGACCGTGCTCATGTCTGCAGCCCGGCCCGGATGCGCGGATCGATCCACATCAGCATCAGATCCGACAGGAAGGTGCCGATCACGGTCATCACGCCGAGCAAAAGGACGATCGCGCCCGCCAGCAGCATGTCCTGCGCGACCAGCGCGCGCAGCAGCACCGGCCCGATCGTCGGCAGCGACAGCACCAGCGAGACGACGATGCTGCCGGACACCACGAACGGCAGCAGGTAGCCGATCGTGCTGGCGAACGGATTGAGCGCGGCCCGCACCGGATATTTGACGATGACGCGCCACTCCTGCAGGCCGCGCGCCCGGGCCGTCGTGACATAGGGCCGGCGCAGCTCGTCCAGAAGGTTGGCGCGCATGATGCGGATCAGCTGCGCGGTGCCGGCGAGCGCCAGGATCAGGGCCGGCAGCGGCAGGTGGCGCATCAGATCCCAGACGCGCGCCCACGACCACGGCGCCAGCGCGTACTGCGCCGAGAACAGGCCGCCGACGCTGACGTCGAAGAACCGGAAGCCGACATACATGATGATCAGCGCGAGCAGGAAGTTCGGCACCGCGAGGCCGACGAAGCCGATGAAGGTGAAGATGTAGTCGGCGATCGAGTACTGCCGCACCGCGGAATAGATGCCGATCGGCAGGGCGATGCCCCAGGTCAGGATGATCGCCGCGACCGAGATCACGATGGTGAGCCAGAGCCGGTCGCCGATGACCTCGGTGACCGGCCGGTTCCATTCCAGCGACACCCCGAAATCGCCCTGCACGACGCGGCTGATCCACTTCCAGTACTGCACCCAGATCGGCTGGTTGAGGCCGTACTGCTGGCGCATCGCCTCCGCCTCCTGGGCGCTCACCATCGAGCCGGACGCGGACAGCCTGGCGATGTAGCTGTCGACGAAATCGCCGGGCGGCAGCTGGATGATGGCGTAGGAGACCACCGAGATCGCCCAGATGGTGGCGATCGCGATGAAGAGTCGCCTGACGACGTAGGCGATCATCGCTCAAAGCCCCCGGGCGCGGCCCGGGGGCTCCGTCGCGACGAGCGGCCTTCTCGGATCACTCCTTGTAGTACCAGGTCTCGGGATGCGCCCCGCCCGGCGTCCGGCAGTGCTGCGCGATGCAGTTCCGGTCCGGGATGTTGCCGAGCTTGTTGCTGACCAGGCGCACGCCCATCAGGGCCGGCGACTGGCCGACCGTGCCGATGCTGTACTGCTGGTCGATCAGGATCTTCCAGATCTCCTTGGCGGTCTCGATCCGCTGCTCCGACTTCTGGCCGGCGGCACCCCGGTACAGCTCGAGGATCTTCAGCATGTTCGGGTCGTCGGGCTTCTCGCCCTGGGCGCCGTTCGAGGCGTACCACTTGGCCCACTCCGGCCCCATGAACGCCTCGGTCGGGTCGACCGGGATGGCGTGCCGCGGGAACAGGTAGAGCAGCTCGGTGCCGCCGTTGTTCCAGACCATGATCTGGTGCTCGTTGGCCTGCGTGCGGGTCATGGCGAGCGAGCGCTCGGTGTCCTTCACGTCGGCCTGGACGCCGACCGCGCGCCACTGGTCGGCGACCATCTCGCTGATCTTCGGCCAGGGCAGGAAGGCCTGCACCGCCTGGATCTCCAGGCGCAGCCGCTCGCCGTTGTCGGTGCGCAGCCGGAAGCCGTCGGCGTCCTTCTTGTCGAGGCCGATCTGGTCGAGCAGCGCGTTCGCCTGCTCGGGATCGTAGGTCGACCACTTCTCGCGCCAGCCCTCGCCCGGGAAGTAGGGCAGGCTCTCGCCGGG
>DASUGG010000230.1:0-6193 GCA_036274135.1 Geminicoccaceae bacterium | reverse complement strand
CCGTGCCCGCCGACGAGGTTCGGGTAGTAGGCCCTGAGTGCATCCCAGGCGAGAAGCGCGCCGAGGAACAGGGTGGGCCAGAGGAACCACAGATATCCGGGCGACGTGACCACATTGATCACGCCCAGAAGGACGATGAGGATGCCGGCCCGCAGCGCCCGTCGCCTGAACCGGCGGGTCCGCCAGTCCTCATCTGATGCCGCCCAGCCGGCACCCGCCGGCTGAGGCGATCTGGCGGGCGCGCGCCTGTCCTTCCCCGCGCCATCGAGCCGGACCCGGAACGCCTGCACCGGCTCGGAGATGTTCTTGACCGACTGGTCGCCCAGATCGTCGAAACCGACCGTCAGCTTGTTGCGCACCTGATCATAGACCATGCGGGAGATGCAGATGCCGCCGGGCTCCGCCAATGTCTCCAGCCGCGCCGCAACGTTCACGCCCTCGCCGTACAGGTCGCCGTCGTGCAGCATCACGTCGCCGAGATTGATGCCGATCCGGAACGCCATGCGCCTCGCATCGGGCAGGGAGCGGTTGCGGCCGGCGAGCTCCTGCTGGATCTCGATCGCGCACTGCACCGCCTCGACCACGCTCGGGAAGTCGGCGAGCACGCTGTCGCCCGCCGTGCTGAAGATCCTGCCGCGGTGGCGTGCGATCAACGCGTCGATCGCGTCGCGATAGACCCGGAGCGTGGCCAGCGTTGCCGCCTCATCCTCCTCCATCATGCGCGAATAGCCGTGCACGTCGGCGCACAGGATCGTGGTGAGCTTGCGTTCGACGGAGTGTGCCATCCCTATCCGTTCTTTCCGCTCGCCGGCTCGATCCCCGGCCATCGTGCCGGTGGAGCTCCTGATATCGCCGAGATCGTCCGCCGCGTACAGCCCGAGCGCAAGGCCGTGCGACATGCCGACCGGAAGCGCGGAGCATGGCAACCGGAGCGTTGTCGTGCGAGCGCTGCCGCTTCAGACTGCGGCAGGCAGGTTCGAGCCGCCGCGGCGCAGCCGTATGGGAGGAAAGTGATGTGCACCCCCTACTTCGTGGATGAGGCGATGAAGAAGAAGATCGCCGCCTACAACGCCGCGTTCCGCGAGGTCTCGAACAGCCCGTTCGGCGACGGCGACCAGATCGGCATGCTGAACCTGATCGACGCGCGCTCGCGCGACGCGATCGTGCGGCGCGCCGACGCGAGTAAGGTGTTCGACCTCGCGGTCGACCACTTCATCGGCATGCCGAGCTGGATCGCCGCCAACGATCCGGGCTTCCAGATCTGGATGACGCATACGCCGCGCGGCGAGGAGCTCGCCAACGCGATGCAGGTCGACGAGGCGCAGAACCGGTTGGTCTCCTACTCGGGCGACGCGATCTCGATGTACACGCACTGCGGCACGCATGTCGACGCGCTGAACCACTTCGGCTACCACGGCAGGATCTTCAACGGCTTCGCGGCGCAGGACCATCTCGGCAGCCGGCACTGGCGGACCTCCGGCGCGGATCGGCATCCGCCGGTGATCGCGCGCGGCGTCCTGCTCGACGTCGCGGGCCTGCACGGCGTCGACATGCTGCCGCCGAGCCACGGCATCGGCCCCGAGGATCTGGCCGGCTGCCTGAAGCATCAGGGCGGCGAGCTGCGGCCCGGCGACGTGGTGCTGGTGCGCACCGGGCGGATGCGCGCCTGGCCCGACCCCGCCGCCTACATGACCGATCCGCCCGGCCTGAACCGCGCCGGCGCCGAGTTCCTCGCCAAGGGCGGCGCGATCATCATCGGCGCCGACAATCACTGCGTCGAGCAGTCTCCCTCGGCCGACCCGGAGAACTGGCAGGTCGTGCACACCTACCTGCTCGCCGAGGCCGGCATCCCGATGCTGGAGATCGTCGACCTCGAGGAGCTCGCGGCCGAGAAGGTGCACGAGTTCGCGTTCGTCGGCGCCTGCATCAAGCTGCGCGGCGCGACCGGCGCGCCGATGCGGCCGATCGCCATGCCGCTGCGGAGCTGAGCCATCGCGATCCGCACCGGCGCCGCGCCCGGCCGGCCAGGCCGGGTACGACCGACAGCTCGCGAGCGGCAGGGCGCATGATCGCGCTGCTGGCGGAGGCCGACTTTCGCCGGGTGTGGCTGGTCGGCGCGATCGCGGGCGCGCTGCGCTGGCTCGAGCTGCTGGCGATCGGCGTCTACGTGCTGCAGCAGACCGGCTCGCCCTCGCTGGTGGCGTTCATCACCGCGCTACGCCTGGCGCCGATGTTCGTCTGCGGCTCGCTGATCGGCGCGCTCGGCGACCGCTACGAGCGCAGCCGCGTGCTGCTGATCTGCCTCGCGATCGTCGGCGCGACCTCGGTGGTGCTCGGCGCGCTCGCCTTCGCCGGCCGCATCACGCTGTGGCAGATCGCGCTCGGCACCGTGGTGAGCGGCGGCATGGCGGCGGCCGACATGACGCTGCGGCGGATCATCAGCGCCGAGATCGCCGGCACCGCGCGGATCGGCCAGGCGATGGCGCTGGATTCGGTGAACAGCAACGCGACCCGCATGCTGGGGCCGGCGCTCGGCGGCTTCCTGCTCGAGACGCTCGGCCTGTACGGCGTCTACCTGCTCGGCGCGCTGCTCTACCTGGCCGGCATGCTCCTGATCCTGCGCACCCGCTATCGCCCGGAGCGGGCCGCCGGCGCCGGCAGCGCGATTCTGGGCGCGCTGCGCGAGGGCTGGCGCTATGTGCGCGCCCGGCGCGTGATCGTCGGCGTGCTGGCGGTCACGATCGTCGCCAACTTCTGGGGCTTCGCCTACATCACGATGGTGCCGGTGATCGGCGAGCGGGTGCTGGGGCTCTCCGCCTTTCCGATCGGCGTGCTGCTGTCGATCCAGGGGCTCGGCGCCCTGCTCGGCGCCCTGGCGGTCGTCCGCACCTGCGAGCGCCGCAGCTATGCCCGCGTCTTTCTCGGCTGCACGTTCTTCTCGCTCGTCGCCGTGCTCGGCTTCGGGCTGTCGCGCTGGTATCCGCTGTCGCTGCTGCTCAACCTGGCCTGGGGCGTGAGCGTCGGCGGCTTCTCGGTGCTGCAGAGCTCGATTCTGATCCTGGCGGCGCGGCCGGAGGTGCGCTCGCGGGTGATGGGCGTGCTGGCGGTCGCGGTCGGCGCCGGGCAACTCGGCGGCATGCTGCATGTGGGCCTGCTTGCCGACTGGCTCGGCGCCGCCGCCGCGGTGCGGCTGATGGCGGTGGAAGGCCTGTTGGCGCTGGCCGCGACGGCGGTGCTGTGGCCGGAGATGCGGCGCGCCGGCGAGCTTCCGGCCGGCACGGCGGAGGCGGACGACTGATGCCGCCGATTGAGCGGCGACGGGCGGTCTGCTATGCGCGAGCGCTTGGGACGTCCAACGCTCCCCGGCGGCCCGCCGGCGGGTCTGGGAGATTCTCATGGCGAAGCGGAAGAACAGGGACGCCGAGGCGCCCGCCAAGCTCGGCCGCAAGGAGTTCGAGGCCGAGCTGTACAAGCTGGACGTCGAGCTCTGCCGTCTGCAGGACTGGACGAAGCAGACCGGCTATCGCGCGGTGGTGATCTTCGAGGGCCGCGACGCGGCCGGCAAGGGCGGCGTGATCAAGCGCATCACCGAGCGGGTGAGCCCGCGGGTGTTCCGCGTCGTCGCCCTGCCGGCGCCGACCGAGCGGGAGAAGTCGCAGTTCTACATCCAGCGCTACGTCGCGCATCTGCCGGCGGCCGGCGAGATCACGCTGTTCGACCGCAGCTGGTACAACCGGGCCGGCGTCGAGCGGGTCATGGGCTTCTGCACCGAGGAGCAGGCGCAGAGTTTCTTGCGGGTCGTGCCGGGCTTCGAGCGCGCGCTGACACGCTCCGGCATCCAAGTGGTCAAGTATTTCTTCGACGTCAGCCAGGACGAGCAGGAGCGCCGCTTCCGCGACCGCATCGAGGACCCGCGCAAGCAGTGGAAGCTGAGCCCGATGGACCTCGAATCCTATCGCCGCTGGTGGGAGTACAGCGCCGCCTACAAGGACATGATCGACGCGACCGACAGCGAGTTCGCACCCTGGTACAAGGTCCCGGCCGACGACAAGCGGCGCGCCCGGCTGAACTGCATCGCGCATATGCTGAGCCTGATCCCGTACGAGTCGGTGGCGCCGCCCGACCACGATCTCGGCAAGCGCCGCAAGCCGAAGGGCGCGCCGGTCGAGCCGCAGTTCAGCCACGTCGTGCCCGAGCGCTTCTGAGCGCGCAGCCGGAGGATCTCGCCTCTACGGCGGATACGTACGCGCCACAGACCGAGCGGGCCGGGCCGGTCCAGGGCGCGGAGGCGGTCACCCGGTCCAGAGAGCTCTGCGAGGCCCTACGCGGCCCTTCAGAGCGGATGCGGTTGTCTCATGCCGCCAAGTCGGGCATTCTGGTGACCGCGCTATCTGAGAAATGCCCATTCAAGTGAAGGGGAGGCCTGCGATGACCGGGTCCGACTGGCGTCTCGAGGGCGAGTGGATCAAGAATTGCAACTGCGCGTTCGGGTGTCCCTGTGATTTCAACGCCCCGCCAACCCACGGCTCCTGCAAGGGCATGGTCGGGATGAGGATCACCAAGGGGAACTTCGAGGGCGTCAAGCTCGACGGGCTGATGTTTGCCGCAACGGTGGACTTTCCCGGCCCCCTTCACGAGGGCAACGGCACGCTGCAGCCCATCATCGACGAGCGGGCCACGCCCGAACAGCGCCAAGCGCTGTTCAATATCATGTCCGGCAAGCATTCGGCAGAGGGCACGCTGTTTCACATCTTCAGCGTGATCGTGACCACGATCCACGATCCAATCTTTGCACCGTTTGAGTTCTCTTTCGACAAGAAGGGACGAACGGCGCGGCTCGTCGCGAAGGGCGTTCTCGAGACGGATGTCGAGCCGATCAAGAACCCGGTCACGGGCTCGCCGCATCGCATCCGCGTCGTGATGCCCGAAGGCTTCGAGCACCTGGAGGCCGAGGTGGCATCTGCGAATATCAGATCGACGGGTGCGATCAGGTTCGAGACCAAGGGCTCGCACAGCTCGCTTGCCACCGTGGTGCAGACACCGCAGGGCGTGGCCGCCTAGAGCGCCTCGTATCCTGGGATCAGGCCAGCCCACTTCTGAGCAGTCCAACGCGTCGAGGCGATCACCTGCGACGGTGCTGGGCCGTGGTCAATTGGGCCGCACGACCAACATCCCCTGGTCGAAAGGTTTTCGGCCGACCTCGAGCGCGTGGGGATCGAACCCGCCGCTTGACACGGGCCCTTGCGATGGTCATCTAGCGGGCAAGGTTGCTCGCGACGACGCGCCAGGCCTTCGGCGAAACAAGAACAAAACGAAGGCCGGTCGCGGGACGATCTCCCGAAAATCTCCGTTTGCTCGCGGTGCGCGTAGAAAACGGCGCACCAATGCGTGAGCCCCCCGGGCTGCATGGCGTTGCGTGCAGAAGGAATTGAGCTTGACCAAAAGCTTTGCGGAGCTGGGCGTGGCCCAGCCGCTGTTGCAGGCCCTCGCGGCCGAGAACTACCACACCCCCACCCCGATCCAGGCGCGCGCCATCCCGGCGCTGCTCGCCGGCAAGGACATGCTGGGCATCGCCCAGACGGGCACCGGCAAGACCGCGGCGTTCGCGCTGCCGCTGCTGCAGCGCCTCGCGGCGGATCGCCGGGCGGTCGGGCCGCGGCGCAGCCGCGTGCTGGTGCTCGCACCTACCCGCGAGCTCGCAATCCAGATCCATGACAGCTTCAAGACCTATGGCCGCCATCTGAGCCTGCGGCACGCCGTGGTGTTCGGCGGCGTCGGCCAGCAGCCGCAGGTCAAGGCCATGGCGCGCGGCGTCGACACGCTGGTGGCGACCCCCGGCCGCCTGCTCGATCTGATGGGACAGGGCCACATCCTGCTCGACCGGGTCGAATATCTGGTGCTCGACGAGGCCGACCGGATGCTCGACATGGGCTTCATCCGCGATGTCCGCCGGATCGTCGCGGCCGTGCCGCAGCAGCGCCAGTCGCTGCTGTTCTCGGCCACCATGCCGGCCGAGGTCGAGCACCTGGCAGCGGACATGCTGCGCCGGCCGGTCCGCGTCGAGGTCACGCCGAACGTCGTGACGGTCGAACGGGTCGAGCAGCGCGTGCTGTTCGTCGAGAGCGAGGGCAAGCGCGCCGCGCTCGCCCGGCTGCTGCGCGACCCGGCGCTTTCGCGCGTGCTGGTGTTCACG
>DASUGG010000229.1:0-11925 GCA_036274135.1 Geminicoccaceae bacterium | reverse complement strand
TGCGGCAGGGCGAGAACAGCGTCGTGGCCGGCGGCGACGGCTCGCCGTTCGCCTTCGTGGTGACTTTGGCCTGAACGGCGCCGCCGTGCCGGCGGCAGAGGCATCCGCCGCCGACGCGACGTTCCTCGACCATGTGGGTCTGTTCGTCCCCGACAGGGCGCGCGCCGCGAGCGCGCTGGAGCGGCTCGGCTTCGCGCTCACGCCCTTCACGCCGCAGCGCCACACGCTGACATCAGGCGAGCTGGTCCCGGCCGGCACGGCCAACCGCCTCGCGGTCCTGCGACAGGGCTACATCGAGATCCTGACGGCGATCGGCGAGACTCCCTTGGCGGCGCAGATGCGCCAGGCCACAGGCCGCTATGCCGGCGCGCATCTGATCGCCTTCGGCACGGCCGACGCCGAAGGCACGCATGCACGGCTCGCGGAGCAGGGCTTCGCGCCGCTGCCGCTCGTGCGCCTGCAGCGCGCCGCCGCGACGCTCGCGGGCGAGCGCGTCGCGCGCTTTTCGGTGGTGCGCGTGCCGCCGGACCGGATGCCGGAAGGCCGCATGCAGTTCTGCCGGCACCACACGCCCGAGCTGGTCTGGCAACCGCACCAGCAGCGCCATCCGAACGGCGCCCACGCCCTGACCGACATCCTGCTGTGTGTCGCCGACGTCGCCGAGGCGGCGGCGCGCTACGCCCGCTTCGTGGGGCGGCCGGCGCAGGCGCGCGAGGGGTTCCGGCTGATCGAGCTGGGGCGCGGCCGGCTGCATCTCTTTGAGCCGCCGCAGCTGCGGGCTGCGACCGGGATTGAGGCGCCGACGACGCCGTTCATCGCCGGCTTCGCGCTCACCACCGCCGACCTCGCCGCGACGCGCGCGCTGCTGACCGAGCGCGGGGCCCCGATCCGTCCGCTCGCACCTGACGTGATCGCCGCGGCGCCCGATGCGATCGCCACGACGATCCTCCTCACCGAGTTCGACGCGAACCTGCCGTGGCTTTGACCCCTGCCCGCCACCACGCCGTCAGCGCCGCTTTGTCGGCATCGATCGGTACGGCATCGGGAGCGAAGGCCTGCCAGGCCTCCCGGTGCCTGCTCGAGACGGTCGTCAGCACAGGCTTACCCGCCGCGATCGCAGCTTCGAACGCCGGAAACAGGCCCTCGTGCAGGGCTTCGAGCTTGCCGAACTTGCTCAGCACGACGAGATCGCCGCCCTGAACCTGGCCGAGCACGGAGGAGCACGCCGCCTCGACGCCTCGGGCATCGAGATGGCATGACGTTCCGGTCGGCGCGACCGCGAGATAGATGGAATGTCGCGCTCCGGACGCGATGTCGCGCAGGATGCCGGCGCTGCACATGTCCGATCGGGCAGGCCGTGCGCTTCGGCAACGACGCCGACCACGCTCACTCCCGCAGACCGGCAGTCCGCCGCCACGGCGGCGAGCAGCCTCTGGATGGTTTCGCCATTTGTGCCCTGGACAACGGCGACTTGGCCCGATCCGGCATTCATCTGTCATTTCCCGTGAGATCGAGGAGCAATGCAAAGATGACCTTTGCCCGGCTCGCGATCAAGCCACGGCTGCCGCCATTTGCATGGCTGGGAGCGCTTCTGCCGCCGAACCCCTGCCCTCCTTCAACGTCGATCTCGCGCAAATCTCGGTCTCCGGCGTGTCGCCCGGCGGCAACATGGCGGGCCAGCTTCACCTCGCGTTCTCCGCGCCCGTGGCCGGCGCCGGCGCCTTCAGTGCGCAGGGGTACGCTTCCCCGTGGCGGCCTGAAGGAGGCGGGACGGGGAAGATAGTTGTCATTGCCAGGCGCCGGGCACATGCTGACCGTTTCTCGTGCCGGTCGGGCTGGGCAAAGGAGCTCGCTGTGCCTCAACCACTCTGTTTCATTGCCATGCCGTTCGGCCGCAAGGAGGCTGGCGGACGCAGCGTCGAGTTCGACGCGGTCTGGCAAGAGGTGATCGCGCCGGCGATTGCGGCCGCAGACATGCAGCCCCTGCGCGCCGACGAGGAGCAGGCCGGCGGGATCATCCACAAGCCCATGTTCGAGCGTCTTCTGCTTTGCGAGTACGCCGTCTGCGACCTCACGCTCGCCAACCCCAACGTGTTTTACGAGCTCGGCGTCCGGCACGCCGCGCGACCCGCGACCACGGTGCTGATCGTCGCCGGCGAGGTGCGGCTGCCGTTCGACGTCGCGATGCTGCGAACCATGCCATATCGCTTGAGCGACGTCGGGCTGCCCTCACACGCCGAGGAGGATGCCGCTGCGCTCGCCCGGCTGCTGATAGAGTGCAGGGAAAAGCGCTCCAAGGACAGCCCACTGTTCCAGCTTCTCGATGGCCTGCAGCCGTTGCAGGTCCCGAGCGACAAGACCGACGTGTTCCGCGAGCAGGTCGCCTACGCCCAATCCAAGAAGGAGGAGCTGATCCGGGCTCGCAAGGTCGGCAAAGCCGCGGTCGACGGCGTGCGGCGATCGCTCGGGAGGATCGATGCCGTCGAATCGGGTGTGGCGATCGACCTGCTGCTCTCCTACCGCGCGGTGAAGGACTGGCAGGGCATGGTCGATCTCGTCGAGGATATGCCGCAACCCCTGCGCTCGACCGTGCTGGTCCAGGAGCAACTCGGCTTCGCCCTCAACCAGGCCCATCGGGGTGAGGAGGCGGAGAGAGTTCTCAGCCATCTGGTCGCGGCCCGCGGACCGTCGAGTGAGACATCGGGCCTACTCGGACGCGTCTACAAGGACCGTTGGGAGGCGGCGGTGAAGTCGGGCGAGGCTTTCAAGGCCAAGGCGTTGTTGAGCAAGGCGATCGACGCCTATCGCAGCGGCTTCGAGACCGACTGGCGCGATCACTACCCCGGCATCAACGCGGTCACGCTGATGGAGGTGAAGGAGCCGCCCGACCCGGAACGCCACAAGCTCATTCCCGTCGTGCGTTACTCGGTGGAGCGCCGGCTTGCCGGCAGCAGGGCCGACTACTGGGACTGGGCGACCCTGCTCGAGCTCGCCGTGCTGGCCAAGGACGAAGGGGCGGCGGGCGATGCCCTCGGCCAGGCCTTGGCGCTGGTGCGCGAGCCCTGGGAACCGGAGACCACGGTCCGCAATCTTCGCCTGATCCGGGAGGCACGAGAGCGGCGGGGAGAGAACGTACCCTGGGCGCAGCCGCTCGAAGCGGAGCTCACGGCAGCGGGAAAGGCCCCGTAGCTGCCTTTGCCTCTCGCAGAGCTTTAGCGTCCCAGCGCCCGCTGGCGCAGCAGGTGGTCGGCGAGCACCACCGCGAGCATCGCCTCGCCGACCGGCACGGCGCGGATACCGACGCAGGGGTCGTGGCGGCCCTTGGTCGAGATCTCGACCTCGTTGCCGAAGCGGTCGATCGAGCGGCGCGGCGTCAGGATCGAGCTGGTCGGCTTGACCGCGAACCTCACGACCACGTCCTGGCCGGTCGAGATGCCGCCGAGAATGCCGCCGGCGTTGTTGGACAGGAACAGCGGCCGGCCGTCATTGCCGATGCGCATCTCGTCGGCGTTGTCCTCGCCGGACAGCTCGGCCGACCGGAAGCCCGCGCCGATCTCGACGCCCTTGACCGCGTTGATGCTCATCATCGCTTTGGCGAGGTCGGCGTCGAGCTTGTCGTAGACCGGATCGCCGAGCCCGGCCAGCACGCCCGACGCGACCACCTCGATCACCGCGCCGAGCGACGAGCCGCGCTTGCGCACGTCCAGCAGCAGCGCCTCCCAGCGCGCCGCCGCCTCGGCGTCCGGGCACCAGAACGGATTGTCGTCGACGGCGTTCCAGTTCCACCTGTCGCGGTCGATGCGGTCGTCGCCGATCTGGATCAGAGCACCCCTGATGCTGACGCCCTCGCCCAGCACCTTGCGCGCGATCGCGCCGGCCGCGACCCGCATCGCGGTCTCGCGCGCGCTCGCCCGGCCGCCGCCGCGATAGTCGCGAATGCCGTACTTGGCCTGGTAAGTGAAGTCGGCGTGGCCGGGGCGGAACTGGTCCTTGATCGCGCCGTAATCGCGCGAGCGCTGGTCGACGTTCTCGATCAGCACGGCGATCGGCGCGCCGGTGGTCAGGCCCTCGAAGACGCCGGAGAGAATCCTGGCCTGGTCCGGCTCGCGCCGCTGTGTCGTGAACTTCGACTGGCCGGGGCGCCTGCGGTCGAGCCAGTGCTGCAGGTCGGGCTCGGCGAGCGGCAACAGCGGCGGCACGCCGTCGACCACGCAGCCGATCGCCGGCCCGTGGCTCTCGCCCCAGGTCGTGTAGCGGAACAGCGTGCCGAAGCTGTTACCGGCCATGGGCGCTGACCTCACGCGGGGGCCCGACTGCGTCTCACTACGATGTAGTGGCAGCTTTGGCCTTCGGGAACCAAGAACCGACGACTTGTTGCGCGGGAACCTCTGCAAGCCTCGTCAGGTGATGCGCGCCCGGTCCATGAGCTCGATCACGTAGCTCTGCGCTAGCTGGGCGTTGAGCGCCGTCTTGTCGACCACCTTGACGGATTCGGTCGCCATCGTGGGTGGGAGATCGCCACGTTGAATGACCACGGGTACGAAATCGTTGGGGTAATCGAGGAGCCGAAGGAGATCGACGACTGATGCCTGGGCAAGGTCGGTTATGCGCACGGGCTGCTGGAGCATGGCGTCCCCCATCCAGCGGCGCAGCAAATCCGAGGTGACGTCGACCTTTACGGACTCCTCCTGCCGCGGGTCGCCAACCACCTGTTGCCACAGCTTGAAGACAGCCTCCATCTGCGAGTGGATGTCGGTGGCCGCGGCCGGCATTGTGCGCAAGCGGGCGTGAATCTTGCGGAGCTTGGGATGGAGCGGCGCAAGCGTTGCTACGATCGTCGATGTCGCGACCAGGCCGATAAACTCGCCGGCCTGCAAAACCACAAGTCGGCGAACTTCCGTGAGCCGATTGGCGAGCCAGGCGGTCAGGTAAAGACGGGTTGACCACCATGTCGTGTCGAGCTCGATCTGCAGCACCCGATGTCGTCCCGCCCCGACGATGGAATCGCGGATGCCCATAAACGGGTCACTATCAGATACGGTGCTGATGGGCGGTCCGAGTTGCACGAGGTTTAGGCGGACCTGCTTGCTCATTCCGGCTACGGTTACTGCGGCGCTGACGCGTGCTTCCAGATCAGCGGGGCTGGTGAAGTACGAAACCACGCGCTCGAGTTGGAACGCACCGCGCAGCGCCCGGATGGCCGAGTTATCCCGCGGAGCGGCAGGATCGGATGTGGCGAAGCCGTCGATTAGGTGTGGTGGCCACGCGCAGCTTTCGTCGAGCAAAAAAGCCAGGATTTCCAGGTTACTTGCCTTCGCCTGAAGGTACTCGCAGTGAGTGATCGAAGTGCTGTTCGGTTCGGCGCCGGGAGGCAGAGGCAGTGCAGGGGCGCCTTTGCCGACCTTAGGCAGGAAGCCATAACGCCAAGCGAAGATCCCGACATACGTGTCGCAACGCTTCACATCGTCGAGCACACGCTTGAGCGGTACCGCGCCTCCGGCGACGAAGTCCTCCATGGCAACCACCTCGTGGCCAAGCTGGCGAAGCACACGAATGGCCGCAGCCCGGTGTTCGCGAAGGTCCTCGAAGGTCGAGGAGACGAAGATACGCATCGTTCTGTCTTTCCCACGCTGCCCTAGGCCCGCGGGGCTGGATCCGCCATGCCGTTACACGACCGAAATGTCGGGCGCATCCACGGCCTTCATGCCGACCACGTGGTAACCGCTGTCGACGTGCAGGACCTCGCCGGTGGTGCCGGCGCCGAGATCGCTGAGCAGGTACAGCGCCGCGCCGCCGACGTCCTCGAGCGTGGTGTTGCGCTTGAGCGGCGAGTTCAGCTCGTTCCATTTCAGGATGTAGCGGAAGTCGCCGATGCCCGAGGCGGCGAGCGTCCTGACCGGGCCGGCCGAGATCGCGTTGACGCGGATCCGCTCGCCGCCGAGGTCGACGGCCAAATAGCGCACGCTCGCCTCGAGAGCGGCCTTGGCCACGCCCATGACGTTGTAGTGCGGCACGACCCGCTCTGCGCCGGCATAGGTCAGCGTCACGAGGCTGCCGCCGTCGATCATCAGCGGCGCCGCGCGCCGGCAGAGCTCGGTGAAGGAGTAGCACGAGATCATCATCGTGCGCTCGAAGTTGGCGGTCGTGGTGTCGAGATAGCGGCCCTTGAGCTGCTCCTTGTCGGAGAAGGCGATCGCGTGCACCAGAAAATCGAGCCGGCGCCACTCCTCCGCGAGAGTCGCGAACAGGGTGTCGAGGCTGGCCGGGTCCGTGACGTCGCAGGGCAGGACCAGGGAGGCGCCGACGCTTTCGGCAAGCGGCCGCACCCGCTTCTCCAGCGCCTCGCCCTGAAAGGTGATGGCGAGCTTGGCGCCATGCTCGGCGACCGCCCTGGTGATCCCCCAGGCGAGCGAGCGATCGTTGGCGATCCCGAGGATCAGCCCCTTCTTGCCCGCCATGAGCGGCCCGGCTTGAGACATGCGCACGACTCCGATGACGCTGGCCGAAGCGGCCGGCATCCTACCTACAGTCGCACGGATTAGCCAGATGGCGAGCCGCCGGCGTCGCCCGCGGGCGCTTGCGCCCGGCGCCGGCGGGCGCCCGCCGCCCGCTCGGCGCGCAGGCGCTCGGCGACGTCGCGCCGCCAAGCGCCGTTGACCTCGGCGCCGAAGATGAAGATCGCGGCGCTCAGATAGAAGAACATCAGCGTCACGACGATGCCGCCGAGGCTGCCGTACGTCACGGAGAAGCGGCCGAGGTTCTGCAGATACAGCGAGAACAGGCTGGCGGTGACCAGCCAGGCGACGACGGTCACCACCGCGCCCGGCAGGATCTCGTAGCTGCGCAGGTGCCGGTTCGGCAGCCACTGGTAAAGGAGCGCGATCACCACGTGGAGCAGGAGCACGGCGAGCAGGTAGCGCACGCTCGTGTAGAGCCAGCCCCACGACGGCGGCACCTTGAGCAGGTCGACCAGGAAGTTCCAGATCAGAGGCCCGGCCACGACCACGATCATCAGCACCAGAATGGCGACCGACATGATGATCGTGAAGAAGATGCTCTGCAGGCGCAGCCACCAGAAGGGTCGCGCATCCTGGATGCCGTAAGCATGGTTGACCGCCGTGCGCAGCGCCTCGAGGCCCGATGACGCGGTCCAGATGGTGACCAGGATGCTGATCGTCATCAAGCCGGTGCGCCGGACGTTCACCACCTGGTCGATCGCCGGCCTGATCGTGCTGACGACCTCGGGCGGCAGGCCTTCGAGCCACAGATCGACGAACCGTCGCGCCGCCTCCTCCTGGCCGAACTCGCCGGCGAGCGTCGTCAGGAAGATCAGGAACGGGAACAGCGCGAACAGGCTGGTGAAGGCGATCGAGCCGGCCTGCGTCGTGCCGTAGTCGTCGATGAAGTGCACCAGCGCGCGCCAGACGATCGTGACGCCGACGCCCAGGCTTCGCCAGATGCGCTTACGCCGGCTCAAGCGGACGCTTCCTCGGTTGCCGCCGCGAAGCTCGTCGAGATCTACGCCTCCTCGAGATCGCCGCGCGGATCGTAGGGATGCTTCTCCGCCCAACGTCGCACATATTCGGCCAGTTCCGGGTCCGGCCGGTCCGGCAGCATCACCACGAGGCGGACGTACTGGTCGCCGCGCGGCGTGCCGGGCGCCGCCACGCCCCTGCCCTTCAGGCGCAGCGAGCGGCCGCTGTTCGAGCCGGGCGGCACGCTGATCCGCACTGGCCCGTCGATCGTGGGGACGGTCACCTTGGCGCCCTGGAGCGCCTCGGACAGGCTGATCGGCAGCTCCAGATGCACGTCCCTGCCCTGCCGCGAGAAGCGCTCGTGCGGCCGCACGGCGACGGTCACCAGCGCGTCGCCCGGCGCTCCACCAGGCGGCGCCGCCCCGCCCTGCGCCTTCAGCCGCAGGACCTTGCCGTCCTCGGTGCCCGGCGGAATGTCCACCTCGATCACCCGTCCGTCGAGATCCAGCCGCTGCTTGCCGCCGCGTGCCGCCAGCAGGAAGTCGACCTCGAGGCGACAGCGCCGGTCCTCGCCGCGGCGCGGCCGCCGGCCGGCCTGCGCCGCGGCGCGCAAGTCCTCGAAGGAGGCCCCGCCCGTATCGCGCCCGAAGGCGCCGCCAAAGATCTTCTCGAACAGCCCCTCGGCGCCTCGGGCCGCGCCGGAACCATCAGGCCGCGCTGCCGCCGCCCCGCCGGCCGCGGCGCCGCGGCCGAAGCCGAAATGGCCGAAACCGAACTGCGGCTTGCCGTCCGCGTCGATCAGGCCGCGATCGAACTTCGCGCGCTTGGCCGGATCGCGCAGAAGCTCGTAGGCCCGCGTCACCTGCTTGAAACGCTGCTCGGCACGGGCGTCGCCCGGATTGCGGTCCGGGTGCAGGCGCTTGGCGAGGTCGCGATAGGCGGCCTTGATCGCCGCCTGACCCGCCTCGCGCGGCACGTTCAGGACGCGATAGGGATCTTGCATGCTCACCCGTTATCCCCGATGCCGCGGCGGCGCAAGACGCTGATCGGCGACGCAGCGCCACCGCGCCGCCGGCGGCGGCGTGACCCGGGCGCGGCCCTCGCCCGCGACCGAATCGGCACGCTGTCGCGCGACGAGATCAAGATGGGCCGCGTTCCTCCTGTCCATCAGATCGTCGGCGGGCGACGTTCGTCCATACCGGCGCCGCCGGATTTGCGCCAGGCGTCCGCCGGCACCATGTTGACGACAAACAGTTGCGGAATCCCACCCATGCCCGCCACGACCGCGATCGACCGCGTGCTGGAGACCGTGCTCTACGTCGACGACCTCGACGCCGCCGAGCGCTTCTACGGCGAGGTTCTGGGCCTGGAGCGGGACAGCCGGCAGCCCGGCGTGTTCGTCTTCTTCCGCTGCGGCGCCGGGATGCTGCTGCTGTTCGAGCCCGACGCGGCGGCGGGCAGCCGCAGGGTGCCGGCGCATGGCGCGAGCGGACCGGGGCACGCCTGCTTCGCCGTGCCGGAGGACGCGCTGTATGCCTGGCGGCAACGCCTGGTCGCGGCCGGCGTAGCGATCGAGCAGGAGGCCAGCTGGCCGCGCGGCGGCCGCTCCTTCTATTTCCGCGATCCCGCCGGCAACAGCCTGGAGCTGGCGACGCCGCGCATCTGGGGTCTGCCCGACGTCGGCCAGCCCGGCCCCTAGCGGCCGAGGACGGCTACCAGCGCGTCGGCGAAGCGGTCGACCTCGGCTTCGGGCAGGCCGGCGATGTTGATGCGGCCGGCGCCGACCAGGTAGACGGCGTGCTCGTCGCGCAGCCGCGCCACCTGCTCTGGCGACGCGCCGAGCAGCGAGAACATGCCGCGGTGCCGGGCGAGGAAGTCGAAGCGGTCGCCGTTGGTCCGCGTGCGCAGGCTCGCCGCGAGCATGCGGCGCAGGCCCAGCATGTGCGCCCGCATGTCGTCGAGCTCGGCGCGCCACTCGGCCCGCAACGCAGGATCGGCGAGAATGCTGCCGACGATCGCGGCGCCATGCGCCGGCGGCGACGAATAGTTCGCGCGCGCGACGGAGAGGAGCTGCCCGAGCATGACGTCGGCGCGCTCGGGCGAGGCGCCGAGCACGAAGGCGCAGCCGACGCGGTCCCGGTAGAGGCCGAAATTCTTCGAGCAGGAGGCCGCGACGACCATCTCCGGGACCTTCGCCGCCAGCAACCGCAAGCCGAAGGCATCCTCCTCGACCCCGTCGCCAAACCCTTGGTAGGCGAAGTCCACGAACGGCAGGAAGCCGCGTTTGAGCGCGAGCTCCGCGATCGCCTCCCAGTGCTCGGCCGCCAGTTCGGCGCCGGTCGGATTATGGCAGCAGCCGTGCAGCAGCACGACGTCGCCGGGTCCCGCCCGGCCCAGCGCGTCGAGCATCGCGTCCGACCGGACCTCGTTGGTCGCGGCGTCGAAATAGGGGTAGTTGTGAATCTCGAGCCCGGCGGCGCGCATGATCGCCGGATGGTTGGGCCAGGTCGGGGAGCTCAGCCAGATGCTGGCATCGGGCCTGGCGCGGCGGATCAGCTCGGCCAGCACCCGCACCGCGCCGGTGCCGCCCGGGGTCTGCGCCGCCCGGAGCCGGTCGTGCGCCGCGTCGCCGAACGCCAGCGTGGTCATGCCGGCCTTGAACAGATCGTGCCCGGCCAGCTCGAGATAGCTCTTGCTCTGCTCGGTCTCGATCAGCCGGCGCTCGGCCTCGCGCACGGCGCGCATGATCGGCGTGCGCCGCGCGCGGTCGTGATAGACACCGATGCTGAGGTCGATCTTGCCGGGCCGCGGGTCGGCCCTGACGGCGGCCATAACCGCGTAGATCGCGTCCGGCGATGGCGTCTCCACCGTCTCGAACATCCCGCACCTTCGCTTTCCCGTCGAGGAGGGTCTTGGTTCGCCTCGTCCGCTCCGCTAGTTTGCCCGACATCGAGCGGAAAGTCTCGCGCAGGAGGCCGGCATGGCTAGCGGAACCGGCGGCGGGCAGCCGGCAGCTGTCGAGGTCGACTTCATCGCCGATCTCGCCTGCCCCTGGTGCTATATCGGGCTGGTGCGCCTCGATCGCGCCCGCGCGCTGCGCCCCGGGCGGCCCGTGCGCCTGCGCTGGTGGCCGTTTCTCCTCAACCCCACGCTGCCGCCCGAAGGCATGGACCGGGCCGTCTATCTGCGCGCCAAGTTCGGCGGCGACGCCGCGGCGCGGCAGGTCTACCAGCGGGTCATCGACAGCGCCCGGGGCGACGGCATCGCCTTCGCCTTCGAGCGCATGAAGCGCACGCCCAACACGATCCTCGCCCAGCGCCTGATCCTGTTCGCCGAGCCGCAGGGCCGCGGCGAGGCCCTGATTCGCGCGCTCTTCCGAGCTCTCTTCGAGCAAGGCCGCGACATCGGCCACGCCGAGACGCTGCTCGAGATCGCCGCGGCGGCCGGCCTCGAGCGGGCGGGCACCGAGGCGTTCCTGCGCTCGGCCGAGCAGACGAAGGAGGTGCTGGCGGCGCACCAGCGGGCCGAGCGCCTCGGCGTGCGCGGCGTGCCGGTGTTCGTGGTCGACCGGCAGCAGGCGATCGCCGGTGCCCAGCCGCCGGAGGTGCTGGCCGGCCTGCTCGACGTCGCGGCCGCCGCGTAAGGCGGAACGCCGCCGGCGCCAGCCATGCGCGCTCCGGACATCGCCCAGTGGCTGCGCGCGCTCGGCCTCGGCCGCTACGAGCAGGCGTTTCGAGACAACGACATCGACGGCGAGGTGCTGGCCGACCTCGATGATGCGGATCTCGAGAAGCTCGGCGTCTCGCTCGGCCATCGCAAGAAGCTCCTGAAGGCGATCGCGGCGCTCGGCGGGGGCGGCGGCGCGGCGCCGGCCGCCGCCGCGCCCGCCGCGGTGGTCGAGGGCGAGCGGCGCCAGGTCACCGTGCTGTTCGCGGACCTCGCGGGCTACACGCGGATGACCCGCGAGCTCGGCGCCGAGGCGATGCACGACGTCACCGACCGCTTCTTCCGCCTCGCCGACGGGGTGATCGAGCGCTTCGGCGGCAGCGTCGACAAGCATATCGGCGACTGCGTCATGGCGGTGTTCGGCGCGCCAGTGGCGCACGGCAACGATCCGGAGCGCGCCGTGCGCGCGGCGCTCGCGATCCGCAAGGCGATGCCGGATCTGAGCCGCGAGGCGGGCCGCGAGCTGGGCATGCATGTCGGTATCGCGAGCGGCCAGGTCGTGGCGAGCAGCGGCGAGGGCCACAAGACCTACAGCATCACCGGCGATTCGGTGAACCTCGCCTCGCGGCTGACCGACCAGGCGCCGGCGGGCACCATCCTGGTGTCGGAGCCGGTGCAGCGCCTGCTGGCCGACCGGCTCGAACATGTCGAGGTCGAAGCCTTCACGCTCAAGGGCATGGACGCGCCGGTGCGCGCCTTCCGCGTGATCGCGCTGCGCGAGACG
>DASUGG010000228.1:0-4526 GCA_036274135.1 Geminicoccaceae bacterium | reverse complement strand
CGGATGGCGGTGCGGCAGCGCCAGGTAGACCGTGCCGGGGCTCGCGCCGACGCCGAAGGCGAGCGGGTCGGGATGGTCGGCGCCGTCCGGGATGCGGATCGGCGTGCCGTCGGGAAAGATCCCGTCGGCGTCGGCCAGCGCGAGCTTGCCCTGATCGAGCAGGCTGGCGTTGATCCGCACCGTCCGAAAGCCCCAGCCATGCGGCACCAGATCGCTGGTCGCGCAGCGCACCAGATCGTCGATGTAGCGGTCCTGCTGCTGGAAGTGCTGCGGCCTGAGGAACATGCCCTCCGACCATACGACCCTGTTGCTGTACGCCATGGCTCTGTCCCGCGGCCCTAGAGGCTCGCCTTGCGCATCGTGACCTCGGTGCCGCTGATCTCCGCCTCGAGCAGCGTGGTCGCCCCCTGCGGCACCGCCTGGAAGCTTCGCCACGTGCCGGCACTGATGTCGCGGAAGGCGGCCGTGATGGCGAGGAATCGCACCTCCTCGCCGAGCTTGCGCTGGTAGATCGTCACGTCGCCCGGCGCCAGCACGAAGGTCTCGTCGTTGATCAGCTCGTCGCCGAGCGCGCCCGCGGCATCCTGCTGGAGCCGAAAGAAATCGCTCTCGGTGAAGCCCGTGACGCCGGTCAGCTGATAGACCCGCACCACCACCGGCGAGGCCACGCCGGCGGCACTCGGATTCACATCCGCGGCCGCCCGCATGGTCAGGCTCACGATCGTCGCTGCCGGCGGGGCAGGCGGCGGAGGCGGCGGGGGCGGCGGCGGCGGCTCGTCGCCACCGCAGCCGGCCAGCCCCAGAAGGATCACACCGACCATCAGCCGGCGAAGCGTCTTGCTCATCGTCAGGCTCATATCCGGGTCAGGCTCACATCCGGCGCGTGCGCGCTTCGTAACCACGGGCGAAGTCGGCGCCGACCTCGCCCAGAAACTCCCGCTCGGCCTCGCTCGCGATCCGCTCGTAGCGGGCCTTGAAGGCATCCCAGCATTTCGCCCGGCGGCCGCCGCCGATCAGCGTCGAGAACAGGTTCTCCGCCTCCAGCTGCCGCTCGAAGCCCTGCGGCTCGAAGCGCCGCAGCAGGGCCCGAAGTGCTACCTGCATCGCATCGAGCAGCGCGATCTCATGCTCCTGGAGGTCGCGGAAGCCGGCGCGCACGGCCGCCTCCGGCGACAGGAAGCCCGGCCCGCGGCCGACCAGCACGGCAAGCAGCGCTTCGCCCGGCGCGATCGAGTATTTGAGCGGGTTGTTGAGGTCGCGGCCGACCGTGGTGCGCTCGATCCGGGCGGCATTCTTGAGCGCCGCGCGGGCGTTCAGCAGCTGCACCAGGCCGTCGGTCAGCTCGCGCAGGCGCGCGCCCGCCTCGCGCATGAAGGCCTGCGGGTCATCGACCGGGATCCTCTGCGCCGCCAGGCCGGTGCCCTCGAGGAAAGCCTCGAGCAGACGCAGGTCCGGCGCCGCCGGCGCTGCGGCCGGCGCAGGAGCCTGGGGCAGGGGTGCCGCGGCCACGGGTTCCGGCGGCAGCGGCGCGGCGATCGGTGGCGGCGCCGGCGCGACCGGAGGTGCGGTCACGGCGGGTGGCGGTGCCGGGTCGGCCAGGGCAAACGGATCGGCGGGATCGGGCGCTCGGCCTGGAGGCTCGGGCGCTGCTTCCGGCGGCGGGCCGGGATCATCGCCGTCGAACAGCGACGCAGTCGCCCTTGCACCACCAGCGCCTCGGTCGGGCACGTTTCGGGGCGGCGCGGCGCCGGGCGGAGGCGCCGGTTTCGGCTGATCGGAATCGAACAGGTCTGCGGCCGGCAGGATCTTGCCCAGATCGACGGGCCGGTGCTCGGGCGGCGTCTGGAAGCGCGGGTCGGGCGATCGCCCGACCGGGCTCGCGCGGTGGTCGGCGGCGCCCAGCGCCTCGCGGCTGCCGACCCACGTATGGTCGAACACCCGGGCGGCGCCCTCCTTGGCCGCCGCCTTGGGCGCGTGCGGCGGGTCAAACAGCCGGCCGCGCTCCGGCGCCGGCGCCGCAGGGGCCGCGCCCTCGACCGCCACGCCGATCACATACGAGCCGAGCTGCAACCGATCGCCGTGGCCGAGGCTGCGCTCGCGACCCCGGCCGACCGGCGACGCCTCGCCGTTCACGAACACGCCGTTCGCGCTGGTATCGACCACGCACCAGGCCGCGCCGCGCCGCTCGATCACGCAGTGCTGGCGCGACAGATGCTGCTCGGGATCGGGCAGCACCCAGTCGTTCTCGCGGGCGCGGCCGATCGTGAAGCGGTCGCCCGTGACCGGGCGCTGCTCACCGGCATTCTCGAGGTGCAGGACCAGCCTCATAGCATCATCGCATCACGCGAAGCTGTAGGTGAAGTCGTCGCCGTCGACCCCGAGCTCGACCTGGCGGACCGGCCGGTCCTCCCGCATGCGCGTCAGGAACTCGCGGCTGATCTGCGGCAGCACGGTGTTGGTCAGGATCGCGTCGATCATGCGCCCGCCGCTCTCGAGCTCGGTGCAGCGCCGGCGCACCAGGTCGACCACGGCATCGCCGTAGGCGAACGGCACGCCGTGCCGGTCGGCGAGCCGGCGCTCGATCCGCCCGAGCTGCAGGCGGATGATCGCATCGAGCATCGGGTTGCTGAGCGGATAGTACGGGATCACGACCAGGCGGCCGAGCAGCGCCGCCGGGAACACCTTGAGCAGCGACGGCCGCAGGGCGTCCGCCAGCCCCTCGGGCTCCGGCAGCAGGTCCGGATCGCCGCACATGTCCATGATCAGCTCGGAGCCGACATTCGAGGTCAAGAGGATCAGCGTGTTCTTGAAGTCGATCCGCCGGCCTTCGCCGTCCTCCATCACGCCCTTGTCGAACACCTGGAAGAAGATCTCGTGCACGTCGGAGTGCGCCTTCTCGACCTCGTCCAGCAGCACCACGCTGTAGGGCTTGCGGCGCACCGCCTCGGTCAGCACGCCGCCCTCGCCATAGCCGATATAGCCGGGCGGCGAGCCCTTGAGCGTCGAGACCGTGTGCGCCTCCTGGAACTCGCTCATGTTGATGGTGACGACGTTGTGCTCGCCGCCATAGAGCCGTTCGGCGAGCGCCAGCGCAGTCTCGGTCTTGCCGACCCCCGACGGTCCGCACAGCATGAAGACGCCGATCGGCTTGGAGGGGTTGTCGAGCCCGGCACGCGCGGTCCGGATGCGCTTGGCGATCATCGCCATGGCGTGGTCCTGGCCGATCACCCGCTGCTTGAGATCGTCCTCGATGCGCAGCACGGCGTCGATTTCGTCCTTGACCATGCGGCCGACCGGGATGCCCGTCCAGTCGCCGACCACCGAGGCGACCGCCTGCTCGTCGACGCTGGCGAGGATCAGCGGCTCGTCGCCCTGCAGCTCCTTGAGCTTGGCCTGCAGCTCCTGCAGCTCGGCGAGTTTTTTCGCGCGATCGGTGGCCCCGGCCGGCGGCGCGGCATCGCCCGCAGCCTCGCCTGCCGTCTCGATCGGCGCGCCCTCCTCGCCGCGCAGCTCGCGGCGCAGCGCCAAGATCGCGTCGACCAGCGCCTTCTCCTCGGCGAAGCGCGCCTCCAGCGCCGCCTTGCGCTCCTGCTCCTGCGTGAGCTTCTCGCGGGCCCGGCGCTCGCGGTCGGCGGTGTCGATGCCGACGCTCGCCTCGCGGCCGATGATCTCGAGCTCGGTCTCGAGCGATTCGATCTGGCGCTGGCAGTATTCCAGCGCGGCGGGCGTGCTGTGCTGGCTCACCGCGACCCTGGCGCAGGCGGTATCGAGCACGCTCACCGCCTTGTCCGGCAGCTGGCGCGCCGGGATGTAGCGGTGCGAGAGCCGCACGGCAGCCTCGATCGCCTCGTCCAAGAGCTGCGTGCGATGGTGCTTCTCCAGGGTGTTGGCGAGCTTGCGCATCATGCGCACGCAGCGCACCTCGTCCGGCTCGTCGACCTGCACGACCTGGAAGCGCCGGGTCAGCGCCGGGTCCTTCTCGATGTGCTTCTTGTATTCCGCCCAGGTGGTCGCGGCGATCGTCTTGAGCGTGCCGCGCGCCAGCGCGGGCTTCAGGAGATTGGCGGCATCGCCGGTACCCGCGGCGCCGCCGGCGCCGATCAGCGTGTGCGCCTCGTCGATGAACAGGATGATCGGGTTCGGCGATGCCTGCACCTCGTCGATCACCTGGCGCAGGCGCTGCTCGAACTCGCCCTTCATGCTGGCGCCGGCCTGCAGCAGGCCGATGTCGAGGCTCAGCAGGCGCACGCCCGCGAGCATCGGCGGCACGTCGCCCTGGACGATCCGGTGGGCGAAGCCCTCGACCACCGCGGTCTTGCCGACGCCGGCCTCGCCCGTGAGGATCGGATTGTTCTGCCGGCGGCGCATCAGGATCTGGATCAGCTGGCGGATCTCCTCGTCCCGGCCGACGATCGGGTCCATCTCGCCCGAGCGCGCGCGTTCGGTCAGATCCACCGAGAACTTGGCGAGCGCCTCCTGCTTGCCGAGCGCCGCGGGCGCGGGGCTACCGTCGACCCCTGCTGCCG